>JAIROG010000083.1 GCA_031257675.1 Treponema sp.
GTATCAAAGATTGCACTTTGAAATCTTTTCGTATGGTGGGGGAACAAATCCCCCACGCCCCCAGTTTTCCGCAGCAAGCTGCGGGGTATTAAACCAAAGGGGCTACGCCCCAAATAAAAGGCTTGCCGCTGCGCAATTCTCTCCATTATAAACAAAGGCAACCTCACGTATGAATAAAGTTGTTCAATATTTTAATATGGCTTATAAAATACTGAATGATTTAGAAATCTATATCATCATCCATAGCCCCCTGTCAAGCGTATATAGTCTGTCAAAGAACCTTAAAATAGACTAAGCGACCCGTTTAGTCTTCTGCCAAACGTTTACAGGGGACTACGGCGTTTGTTTCGCCTCCTGCCGGTCTTTGGTTTTTCATTGTGGACTGGAGTCCTTTACAGGAGATTAATCGGCTTTTTGGTCTCTCTGGAATCGTTAATGGGACATTTTGACCCGTTTTGACTTTCCTCTGAAAGCGTCCGCTATAGAATCAAGGCAAAGTGGAGGCTTTTATATGGCGAATGAAGATTTGCATAGTGCGAAGCGGGTGAAGAATGATAAATTCTACGCTCATCTCACCGATGCCGGCAGCCGCTATTGATCGTGAAATTAATAATTTGGAACGGGAAATTCAGAAGGAGAAAAAAGAGCGTGACAAGTCAAAAAATGAACAGAAACAAACATGGCGCTTCTATCAGATAAATATCAAGATAAACAAGCGTAGACGGCAGTTTCAATTGACCCGCGCAATAACGCGGCGTCCGCCCGGCTCTCGCCAAGAACGCCTCCCTTTTTTCTTCGCCTTTTCGGAATACGTACAAGTTTTTTACGGGTTGTTCCAGAAGGCTTGCATCTTTTGTCTATCGCCTGAAAGCGGAAGTTGTTCAATAACTGAAGTTATTGAACAACTTCCGCTAAAAAACGGGCGGATTTGGCGGATTTTTGCAAAAAATACGCCAAATCCGCGAGACTTGTGAGACAACCAACCGGGTTGTTGAACAAGTCCATTCAAACCCAATATAATATTTTGCTCCCAATTTGTATATAAAACGCTAAAGCGTGTCGGCTTGAATTATTTTGATAAAAAAGAAGGACAAATAAAGCCAACTGATTTAATAGAACTAGATTATGACAAGAAATTGAATTATGAATACAAAATAAAATATAATGAGACTTTCGTTTTTAACAGAAACGGTGCCGTCAACACGGCGGAATGAACCGCAACGGGAGGCTTGCCCGCGAAATCACCCGCCCCACGCCAGTTTTGTGCGAAGCGCCTGGTAGAAGTTTTTCCGCCCCACAGCGACAAGAGCCGCGTAATAAGGGGCTTTTTGTATAAAAATCTTGTCCCCGGGAGCGAGCGGCGCGGTCACTTGCCCGTCCAGAGACAGCAGTACGCCGCTTCTCTGCTCTTCTTCTATTTCGATGATGACGGTTTCAGTGGAAGGCAACACTAAGGGACGGTTCGACAGGGTGAAGGGGCAGATGGGGTTTATGATGACGGCTTCCATCTCAGGATCAATGATGGGACCGTTTGCGGCTGCGGAATACGCAGTGGAGCCGGTCGGCGTGGCGGCGATAAGTCCGTCCGAGCGGTAGCTTCCAAGCGAAATTTCCCCGCTTCCGGTGAAAGTCTTTACGCAGGTCCGGACGATTTTGGCAATGCCGGACGAGGAGACAACCGCGTCATTCAGGCAGGAGCCGCGTTCTATAACCGCGCCGCGCCGTTCCACCCGCACTTCAAGCATGAGCCGTTTTGAAATGTCCGCGGCGCCCGCTAAAAACCGGTCGAAAATCGGCGTCCACCCGTCATGCGGTATTGAGGCGATAAAACCCAGAGTTCCCATGTTTATGGGGAAGACCGGAATTCCCAGCGCGGAGACGGTACGCGCCGCGTACAGCACGGTGCCGTCCCCTCCGAGGCTGAACGCCAGATCGTACGCAACTTCAACAGGCTCTTTGTCCTTGTCTTTGAAAGAAAAAAAACGATATTCAATGCCGCGCTCCGCGAGTTTTTCGGCTATTTCCAGCGCGGTTACGGATGCTAAGTCTTTGTGTGGATTTACAAACAGCAAAACTTTTTTTAGCATGGCGCTTCCTTAAAAACCCAACACGCCGGGACTTTCTTGCCTCGAAAATCCTCGTCCCGCGCCCGCTCGGTGATGTCGCGGGATATGAAGCGATTTTTCCGCCCCATGTCTGCAAACGTGAAATGCCGCGCATTCGTCGAAAAATAGAGGGCGCCGCCCGGATTCAGGATGGAGAGGCATGTTGCGATGAGCCTTTGATGATCACGGTTCACGTCAAAGTCGGAAACCATTTTTTTTGAATTGGAGAACACCGGCGGATCGAGGATGATGATGTCCCATGTACGCCGCCTTTTCACAGCTTCGTCAAGAAAGCGGAGCGCGTCGGCGCGGATAAGGCGAAAGGGCGACAGGGTGTTTGATGAAGAAAAAAACTCTTCTTGCGGCAACGTTTCAACCTGCAAGCCGTTGATCGCGAAATTCACCTTCGCCCAGTCAAGATAGGTGTTGGATATGTCAACCGAGTCCACTTCCACATGCCCTGCCACAGCCGCATACAGGGAAAAAGCCGCCGTATAGCAAAAAAGGTTCAACACCTTTGCGCCGTTACGCTCCGCCGCGTCTTGCCGAATCAAAAGCCGGAGCTTCCTTCTATCCAGAAAAAGTCCGGTGTCAAGGTAATCCGAAAGATTCGTTCTGAAAACAAGCCCTTGTTCCATCACATCAACAAAGAAATTCTGATGAACGAGTCTGGCGTATTGATTGTCTCCCCGTTGTCTTCTGCGAATTTTCAAAAAGATGCGTTCAATGGGGATTGAGAGCGCGCGCGCTGCGGCTTCCGTCATTGCGTTAAGCCAGAGCGCCTCTTCACTCTCGTCTTTTTCATAGGGGCGTTCAAAGAGGGCGCCGCATACAGCGTCATTGTAAAGGTCGATCTGCAAAGGAATTTCGGGAATATCCCTGTCGTAGAGCCTGAACGCATTGACGCCGGTACGCAACGCCCATCTTTTTAGATGCTTATGCCTTTTGACGAGACGGTTGAAAAGCATTTCCGCCTGACGCGCGGTTTTCTCGCTGCCCTCCATGCCGACAGGTCAACCTCTCTCGAGCGCTTTCTTTATAATAGGCTCATGTTGAGACTTGCGGGAATAGTCGATAGCCCGCAACGCCGCGTTTTCAGGCATGGAGGCGAAGGCGCAAAAATCTTTCATTTCGATGGCGTCAACCATGCGTCCGGCGATATTGCCGGCGCGTGAAAGAAGTTGCGCCACATCGCGGGCGGAGGCGCCATGTTGCCGCCCAAGCCCCACATAGACCCGCGTGGCGCCGCTTGCCGCTACAAAATCAGCCGCGAAACTCGCATGGCGGGATGCGCCGTCCGCAAAACGCGGCGCCCTCCGGTCATGCCGAACCGCCGAATGCCTTGAGTGTTTTTTATCATATTTTTCATAGGCGCCGCCGTACACGCCGCCGCGTGAAAACCCGTGGGCAGGCGCAAGCCGATCCGCCTGCTCCTGAAATTCCATGATGGCGCCGTACCGCGAGGGATCCAACTGTTCGCCGTAGGACAGGGTGACGAGCGCCTGCACCGCTTTTTCAGCGCCTAACTTTTCTATCAATTCTTTGCTGATCGCCGCGACCGGATCGGAGAGAAGCAGTGAGACAGCCGGCGTTGCGTCAGCCGAAGCGACCGCCGCGTCTGTTGGAACGCCGCCTTCCGCCGGAATGGAGGAGCCTTCTCCTCCAACCGCAGCCGCAACCGCGTTCTCAACGCCCTGTTCCACGATTTGAGCGGCGGCTTCATCCCCGTTTTGCAAGGGATCGTCAGAGTCCGCCGCCCACGCCTCTATGACGGAACTCACGATCCGGCGTTTCATGGCTTTCATCACGGCTTTCACATGGGGAACCTTGGTGAAAACAATGGGAGAGCCAATGAGCCGTTCCATGTTGCGCGAAAGAAATTTTAGACGCTGGCGCTCGGAAGGAAGGGCAAGACTGACAGCCTTGCCCCGTCGCCCCGCCCTGCCCGTTCTGCCGATACGGTGAATGTAGGTTTCCTTGTCGTTGGGCAGATCAAAGTTGATGACATGGGTAAGACGCTCTATGTCAAGCCCCCGCGCCGCGACGTCGGTCGCCACGAGGATTTTGGTCAGTTTTGAGCGGAATCTGCGCAACGTCCGCTCGCGCGCTTCTTGGGAAAGGTCGCCGTGTATGGCTTCAGCGGGATACCCGTTTTCCACCAGACGATGCGCCAACTCGTCCGCTCCTATTTTAGTCGCGCAAAAGACAAGCGCGTAAAAATCGTCCGCCGCGTCTATAATGCGGCGCAGGGCTTCCAAACGGTCTTCTTTCTTGACCACAAGGTAGAACTGATCCACCGCCGGTTTCTCGTCTTCGGGCGCCGCGTCTTCTAGAATCTCCACTTCGCCGATGTAATCCCTTACGATTTTCAGGATAGGCTCCGGCATGGTCGCGGAAAAAAGCCCCACTCTGCGTTCCGGTTTCACAGCCTTGAGAATGGTTTCAATATCCTCAAAAAAGCCCATGTCGAGCATCTCATCGGCTTCGTCAAGAATAAAATAATCAACCGCTGAGAGATCGAGTACTTTTCGTTCCATTAAATCCATGACCCGCCCCGGAGTGCCGGCGACTATTTCCGTGCCTCGTTTAAGGTCGAATATCTGGTTGCGGATAGACGATCCGCCGTACACCGCGGTAATGCGCGGAAACTGCCTTGTGGTAAGCGAGGCGATCTCTTTGCAAATCTGCTGGCATAGCTCCCGGGTTGGCGTAAGGATAAGGGCGCGTGGAGCATGCGCTCCGGTTGTGAGCTTCTCCACAAGCGGTATGCCAAACGCCGCTGTCTTTCCGGTGCCGGTACGGGCTTTCACCACTAAATGCCCTTCGTCCGCGAGCAAACGCGGCAGACTTATGGACTGAATAGGCGTGGGCGCGGTAAAACCTTTGTTTTTCAACGCCTCAATCACCGCATCGGACAACCCGAATTCTGCGCCAAAACCGGCGGCGCCGAGGGCGCCGCCGGCAGTTTCGATAATCATGTTACTGTTCATACAACTCCTATATAGTGAGCGGCTTCATTGACCGGATGACGATATATTCAGGCGCGTATTCCCGCAATACGCCCTCATTACCGTAATCTTCATACAGATCGGTTAAAATAAAACCGGCTTTTAACGCCTATTTGTTCTTCCAGAGAATGGCTGAATTGAATGTTATCGTATTCCCAATTTATTTTTTCATACAGCGCATGATCTTTTAAGGGATTATACGGCAGTTTATTCACAACGACGAGCGGCAAATTTTCGGAGTCGTCAAGTAAATAACATATCCCGTTGTTCATCCCAGCCAATAAAACGCCGCCCTTTTTTAGTACGCGGAAGCGCTCATTCCAGATGTGGCGGACATTTTCCACATAACAATTCGACGCCGGATGAAATATAACGTCAAACATTTCACCGGGAAACGGAAAACGCTCCGTCATGTCCGCTTTAACGATAGTCATTGGATACGATTCCCGCTCCGCGACGTACCGTTCAGATGCGAGTCGCTCTTCCGAATAGTCAAGCGCGGCGCAATCCGCGCCCAACGCCGCAAAAACAGGCATTTGCCGTCCGCCGCCAGAGGCAAGCCCCGGCAGGCGTTTCCCTTTCAGCGGAGGAAACCATTCTTTAGGAACAAATTTGTTCGGCGACAGCAATGCATTACATTCGCCGTTTTTTGCTTTCACGAATTCTTCATGTCCAATGGGTTTTCCCCATTGCCAGCCGTCTTTCACCCACTTGTTGATCGTCCTAATGTTCAAATCCGTGCGCTTTTGCCGCTCCATTATGACACTATATGATAATATGCGGTTTTTGTCAATGACGGGGATGCGCGTAGCGCCGCTACGCGCAGGCTGGGGCCGGGCGCGGCGCGCAAGCGGACTGTTACGCGAAGTTTGGGCTTTTCTCATTAAGCTGTATTGATTTAATTTCGCCTCTTTGATAATGCCAGCCTTAATTGATCAAGTTCATATTTGAATATTGAATTAATCCAACATTTTCAAAAATATATTGGACTTGTTCAACAACCCGGTTGGTTATTGAACAACTCTATTTTTCCGCCATTCCGGGCATGCTTTTGGTTGTTGCCGGTTTTCCACCGTTTAAGTCCCATAATACATCGATAAAATCGCTATACTCGCGTTTGTAATACACACTTTTTCTCTCGTATCCCGGACTGTCAAGAAAACTTGTCATATAATCGCCTGCCATCTCATCTCCGCTTGCGCCCATTAACATTCCCAGCGACATAACAAAGAATCCCGTTCTATCTATGACTTGCAGACAATGAATAAGATACGGACCTTTATGATTAATTAAGAACTTAATTCCTTCGTTTATTTTACCGCCAAATTCATTCGCCTGAAAATCGAAGCTCATATTAAGGGCGATTGCACCCCCTTTTTGAAAAAGTTTGTCGCGCCATGGAACAAAAACGGCTTTTTGTTTTAACGCCATTTCATCGTCCGCAAGATTAAGCGCGGCGGCTATTCTTGCCGTCTCAGCCAATTTCACTATAATACAATTCTTATCATTGCAAGTTATAGGATGAGATCTGCGATATAACCAGTTAGGGGGCTATAGCTCCCATGCATACTTCCCTGAAATTAACGGATGTGGTTTCATCCGGCCTTTCAGCGTCGTCCATTGAAATCAGCCTTTATTCTATTTCCCGGCGGCGTCCTGAACCGCCAAAACGCCTCCGCCATAGCCGTCCGCGCGCCCTATGACCGCTTCGCGGCGCGCCTTGACTCCCGGTCAAAACCTTCATCCCCCGGTGTCTGGCGGATCGCCTCAGCCCAATCTTCGCCCGCCTCCCGCTTTCTTTTTCCGGACGCCGCTTATAGAATGTCTCCGTAGTCCT
>JAIROG010000121.1 GCA_031257675.1 Treponema sp.
GAAGCAAAAGCGATGATTTGACATTGATGAACATCACTCTCTTCTTCTTCAAAATACTAAACGGGACGATTCAGATACGTGAAATGAGCGGCTCCATTTCTTTTGATGAATTGCGGCGAATGTATTTATAACCCTTTTGCGCCGCGGACAAAGATCATATAACTCGCTATGACGAAGCGTCGTGAGCGCTTTTCAATTAATGGAAATACATGGAAACTCCGGTTTTTAGAGGGTTTATAATAATTGAGTTTGTTCCAAAATCCAATGATCAAAGAAATATATTTAAAGATGCCGCGGTTGCTGGAAAGCGCATGACAAGGCGTTTCGCCTAATAGCTCTGCGATCTCCCCGAAAAACAAGGTGGACTCTTCCGCATGAGAACGCTTCCCGCCTATTCTTCGTTTTTGGCGCGTCATAGGCATGCCAATTCCGCATGTGTTTTTTAACGCTTGCGCCGTAAAATAACAACAAAAAACTGTTTCAAAACCAACTGAAGCGTAGTTCGGATTTTGAAACAGGCGTACGTAGTAAAATAGCGCAAACGACATTCGGATCGTGTTCAGAATGCTCTTGCTTTTTTATCTGTTAATGGCGGAGACGTTGACATCAGTTGCGGCGGGGATTGCGGCGGACGGCTTGAAATCTTACACGTGTGGAAGGCAAGCGGCCTAAAGCGGCGGTTGGGGGTTGCTTGTAATAGCCCGTGTCCGGTATGGGCGGCTTTTTCCGCCTACGCCCCTTGAAAAGCTCTAAAGACAGGCGTAATTCTTATGAACGACTGCCTTTTCCTCAAGGTTATGGACGAAAAGGACTACGAGAAGCAATGCCTCGCGTTTTTGAACGCCGCGCCGGCCGATTCAAGCGAAAAGCTGTTGCGCCTTGTGAAGATTCTCGAGAACAGGAGCGTTTCGGCGGAAAATGCGGACGGCAAATCGGCCGCTTTTGATTTCCGCGCCATTGGAGAGACCGACGCCCAGAAAACATCGAAGTCCAGTTGAAAGACCTCCACAACATGACGGAGCGGACGCTGTAGTATTGCGCGTGAATACGCGCCGCCGGCAGGAAAGAAGAGGAGCAAACAGATTGACAATACGCTGGAAAGGCGCTTATGTTTTTAGACGAATATTCAGCGGCGGACACGCTTGCGGAGATAGCCGCGATTGACGCGGCGATAGCGAAGGCGTGGGCGCGGCTGGAGGCGGCTATCTCCGCAAATGAGGAGTTTAGACAGAATTGCGAACTCCGCCGGAAGGCGCCGCCGGACTGGATGATCGGAGTAAACACTGCTTTTAAAAAAGGACGTTTTGACATTGCGAAGAACGCTTTGGCGAAAGGCTTGTCTGTTGATTTTATACAAGACCTCACCGGACTAAAGATTGAAGATATTATCGCATTACAAAATGAAAAATGAGCCGCCCCGCCCATACCGCGATTCGCGCTCCTATTGTTCTTGCGGTTCGTGTTAAAAATTCTATGTTTTTTATCCGGCTGATAAAAAAGTATTGACAAACCTCCATAGACGGCATACGCTTCTTTCAGAAGCGTCAAATCTTCAAAAAGGAGCGTTGCTATACAAAAATGAAAAAGCGGTCCAATTCGATGCATAAGCCGCGACGCTCGCGCAAGTTGCCCGGTCCGGCCGTTGACAAGGTCCCCCCCCCCCCCCCGAATACATTAGGGCGCCTTCTCTTATATACCACAAAAGCTAATAATCGTTATACAAGCAAGCCGGACGGCGTGTCGCGTGTCGCGTGTCCGGTGTAGTTTCCGCGCATTTCGGGCGTGATACAGGATGCCCCGCAAACGCCGTCGGCATTTACCGCGGCTTCCTCTATGAAGCCGGAAAACCAGAACGCTATTTTTTTCAATAGAACTTGTTTCAAAACCCGGTCGACCGGTAGGGCGCGCGCTATAGGTCGTGTTTTGGAACAACTTGACATGGAGATATTATGAAAAGACATGATGTTATTCCTCAAGGGGACGATGAATTCCCTATGGGCGCGACGGGGCGGTGTTTTGTTGTGCGGCCGGGGATGCGCCAATCGCGGATTACGATCTGTTTGTGAAAAGCGCGTTTTACTGACCCACTCGTTGGGGACGCTGGAGTTGCCGTCCGAAACCGAAAGGAAGACGCTTTCCGGCGCGATGATGCGGCGGAATGAGAAAGGGAGGAAGTGACCGTCGTCCATTATTCGGTGAGGGAGGATGCGGGAGACTCCGTCCGCTTTTAACACAGGAAGCCAGCCCGTAGGGGAGGTTGACCCGCGCCGCGTACAACGCGCCGGTTTATGGTGAATTGCAATATGTTTGGTAATTATATTCCGTAAATCACCGGCTGTGCCTGTGGTCAAGATGGCGCGCCCGATAATAATGCGAATGACGGGAACAACAACAATAGCGCCAAGAACATCACGGTTTATATGGAAAAGCCGTCAGGCTGGGCTCAACTGTACGCATACATTTGGGATGACGGCGGAAACGAGTATTCGGACAGTTCCCCGGTCGCGCTGTTGACTGCGGCAAGCAACGGCTATTATTCATTTCAAGCGAGTGATGTGGAATACGGATATGTCAATGTCTGTTTCAGCGACGGCGGTTCTCATGCTTCTATTGACATTCTTGGAGTTGACGCTAATACGTACTACAAAAGTTCCGGCGCATACCCTGCGGATAGTTCAAAAGTATTGTTGCAATCCGGCGTTACGGCAAATATCCCCGCTCCAAACTTTAGGGCAAGTGAAGTGACGGACAGTACCGTTACGTTAACATGGGACCCCATTCCCGGAGTTGACGGGTATATCTTGTACGATCAGTGGGTTGATTATGACGACAATGATGAAGAAATTCCTGACTCGGAATACTGGCATTTTCAGAAAGTTTTGTGCCAAGCGAGCGCGGCGTCTATGATGACAATTACGGGAATACCTTGAGTCGGAATGTGTTTATACAAGGAAACTGGTCGCCATTAAATATAAAGACGGAGCTAATCTGAACAGCCTTGATTCCAAAGACCCGGATTATATCAGCGAAGACGACTACTCGCCCCTTTACAATGTAGTACATGACTTTGGGGCGCTGGAAGTGGAAACTGACGAAAGTTCTTTGGCCGCGCCAACGGATCTGCTCATGGTCAACGCCAGCGCTAACAGTGTTGAACTATCGTGAAACGCGGTGTCAGACGCTGATTATTATATGGTGTGGCGGTACGATGAGGGAGACGGACGAATGGCTATATATAGAAGAAGCCTATGAACCTCATTATCTTGATGATGATGAAGAGTTCATATTTCCAGATTCGACATACAAGTATTTGATTGTCGCTCATAACGAGAAAACGTACAGCAAAGACTCAAACGAGGTTGCGGCGGACACTCCACCGGAGCCGTCCTATTCGACGCCACCCTTTGCGCAGAGCGGTATTTCCAGAGCGGCTGCAACTCCGTCCTCGCCGTCCACACTTATACATCGGTTCCGTCGTCTCCGGGCGTATATTGCGCCGGCGTCAGGTCGGTGAACGGCGGCAAGAAATCGGCATGGACAATTTGTCCATATTCTGTTTCGCCTTTCCCGAAAGTGAGCCTTCAGTCGGCGACTCCAAAAACAAGCGGCGGCGCCAAAACGATAACGGTCAAGATGAACGCGAGTTGGAAGGCTGGCGCGAGTTATGGTTACAAAGTAACCGTGGCGTATCAGGATACGGGGTATATTGTCAGCGGCTGGAATGAAAAACGTTTTAATAACACCAACACGATTTCAATTGCCGGTCTTGACAAGAAGTTCAAGTATAAGGTGTACATAACGCCTTTTGCGTCGGGTAGCTTTGACGGAGCGACTTTAATCAAAGAAAAGTTGTAGAGGAAACGGCGTTTTGGCATCCGCCGTCCGATGCGGACGCCGAATTGTCTGGCGGCGGGCTTAAAGAACGCCACAAACAGGCTTGTATGCGCTTTGACGGCTACGAAAAACCGCAGACGGGTTTACACGCTCCCTTTATGCGATTTCTTCGTCTCATTAAGGCGCTGTTGGACGGAGCGTCGCCATATTGTGAGAATGGCGGCAATAATACTGTTATGTGAAATGGCGTTCTAAACTATTATTGATAATTCGCCACAACTATAACCGCGTTCCTTCCTTTTGTTCGCGCTGTTCGTATTTCGAATTCTCTTGCTTTTTTATCTATAAAGAGTAATATTATAAATTACTATGTCGGATCAAATAGCGCCGTTGGAACAATTGCTTCCCGGCAAACTGCCTATCGTGAGCCTCGTGGGACGCCCCGTCTTTCCGGGAATTTTCACGCCGCTTATGATTCTCAACCCTATTGATGTGAAAGTGGTTGAACGCGCGGTTTCTGAAGATGGACTTATTGGGCTGATTATGCTCGCCAACGAGGTTGAAATGCCGGCGCTTGGCGATTTTTACAAGGTCGGAACCGTCGCCAAGATAGTCAAGAAGATAAACCTTCCCGATGGGGGACTCAATATCTTTGTGTCGACCTTCAAACGTTTTAAGGTCAAGAAGGCCGTCAGCGTGAAAAACCCGGTGGTCGCCGCCGTTCAGTACCTTGAAGACGCCGAAGACGGGACGCCGGAAGTGAAAGCGTTGGCGCGGGCGCTTCTTTCTGAAATGAAGCAGATATCCGAAAACAATCCTCTTTTTTCCGAAGAAATGCGGCTTAACATGATGAACATCGATCAGCCCGGAAAAATAGCGGATTTTATCGCCAGCATCCTCAACATTGATAAGATGGAGCAACAGAGTGTGCTTGAGCAGATCAATGTGCGCAAGCGCATGGAGCAGGTGCTGGTGTTCATCAAAAAAGAGCAGGAACTTTTCCGCATACAGAAACGCATAACGAATGAAATCAACGACAGGCTCAACAAGTCCCAGCGCGAGTATTTTTTGAGGGAAGAATTGAAAGCGATCAAAACGGAACTGGGCATGTCCGCAGACGCGAAGACTTCAGAGTGCCAGCGGTTTAAGGAAAAATTTGAGGCGTTTCATTTTGAAGGTGAAATAAAAGAAACAGTCGAACAGGAGCTTGAAAAATTCACCGTTATGGAGGCGCAGTCGCCTGAATACGTGGTCACCAGAAACTATCTCGATATGATAGCCAGCCTTCCATGGGGAGACCCGGCGCCGGAGCAGATCGATCTCTCTTATGCGCGGAAGACGCTCGAAAACGATCACTACGGGCTTAAAGACGTGAAGAATCGCATTATCGAATATCTTGCGGTGAGGAAGCTGAGGAACAGCCGCCTCCAGCGGAACACGTTGCAGGCGAATGGCGCCGGAGCGAGAGACAGGGAAGGCAAAACGCAGTCCGGGTCGATCATCTGTCTGGTGGGTCCGCCGGGCGTTGGGAAAACCTCGGTGGGCAAATCTGTGTCCCGCGCTCTTAACAAGAAATTTTTTAGATTTTCTGTTGGCGGCATGAGGGATGAGGCTGAAATCAAGGGACATCGGCGCACCTATATTGGCGCCATGCCCGGCAAGATCATTCAGGGAATCAAAATCACCAAGACAAAAGACCCGGTGTTTATGATAGACGAGATCGACAAGATGGCGGCGAGCTACCACGGCGATCCGGCGAGCGCCCTCCTTGAGGCGCTTGATCCTGAACAAAACAACAGCTTCCGCGATCACTACCTGGATCTGCCCTTTGACATTTCCCGCATATTTTTCATTGTTACGGCGAATACGCTGGATACTATCCCCCCGGCGCTGCTTGACCGCATGGAGATCATTGAACTGCCGGGGTACATCAGCGCTGAAAAACTGGAAATCGCAAAGCATTATCTGGTGCCGAAAAGCCTTGAAAAAAGCGGGTTGGAGAAGCGCCATGTGAAGTACGGCAAAGCGTCATTGCTGCACATTGCGAATTGCTATGCGCGAGAAGCGGGCGTACGGAATTTTGAGAAAAATCTGGACAAGATACACAGAAAGCTGGCGAGGGAAATCGTAGAAACGGAAGAAGGAAGAGACCGGGACGGAGAGCCGGTGGAGCATGAAGAGGACGGCGGCGAAACGCCGAAGGTTGCGATATCCGCGAAAGACAATGTGAAAAAAAAATCTTCCAAAACAGCCCCTTCCAACCAAGCCTCCAAGCCCGCGTTTGTTGTAGATAAAACCCTCATTGAGAAATATCTTGGAAAACCTCTGTTTCCCGATGGCGAGATTAAGAAGGCGAACAGACCCGGCATGTCGATTGGGCTTGCGTGGACGAGCATGGGCGGAGACACGCTGGTGATTGAGGCGACTTCGGTCAGGGAGAAGGGCGGCTTCACCCTTACGGGCAACATGGGCGACACCATGAAAGAATCGGCGTCCATCGCCCTGACCGTGGCCCAGAAGATCGGCATTGAGCGGTACGGAGTCGACGCCTCATGGTTTGAGCAAAACCGCATCCATCTGCACATTCCCGCTGGCGCCACGCCAAAAGACGGTCCGTCTGCGGGCGTCACCATGGCGGTTGCGCTCTGCTCGCTTTTCTGCGGCCGCGTCATCACGGACAAACTCGTTATGACCGGCGAATTAAGCCTGACTGGACGGGTGCTTCCCATAGGCGGCTTGAAGGAGAAGACCATTGCCGCCGCTCGCAACAAGGCGCGGTACGTCATTATCCCCAAAGAAAATGCGCGTGATCTTGATGAAATTCCCGACATCGTGAAGAAGGGGCTTGAGTTTTATCCGGTTGAGTTTTTTGAAGAGGCGTTGCGTCTGGCGTTGCCATAGAATATAAGGAGCAATGGCTATGGTCACTATAGCATTTACGGGCGGCGGCACGGGCGGACATATCTATCCCGGGCTTGCGGTTGCCGGCGCCTTGAAAAAAAACGTTGATTGCCGTATTATATGGCTTGGCTCGGATAAGGGCATGGACGCCTCCATTGTCAGGAAGGGCGGCGGCATAGAGTTTTTCGGCGTTCCTTCGGGCAAATTGAGGCGGTACGTTTCCTTTCAGAATGTTCTGGATATTTTTAAAATTATCGCGGGGTTTTTTGCGGCGCGAAAAATCTTGAAAAAAGAGAAGCCGGCCATGCTCTTTTCCAAGGGCGGATTCGTAAGCGTACCGCCTGTTGTCGCGGCGTTTTCTTTACATATACCGGTGTTCGCCCATGAGTCGGATTTCAGCCCTGGACTGGCCACCAAAATCAACAGCCGGTTTTCAAAGCGGATTTTTACGGCGTATCAGGACACGGTTTCCCAGTTTCCGGCGGCGTATCGTCATAAGATTACCGTAACCGGCAATCCGGTGCGCGAGGCCTTCAGAACCGCTGACAAAAACCGGGGGCGCGCGTTTTTGGGCGTGGAAGAAAAAGACAGAATATTGCTTGTGCTGGGCGGCAGCCAGGGCGCAAAGGAAATAAACGATCTTGTCCGCGAGCATCTTGACGAGTTGACGAAACGCTATGTTGTGGTTCACCAGACAGGGCAAGCCGGGTGGGATGCGCCCGCTTCCGAACGCTACAAGCCGTATCGTTACATAGATGAAGAGATGCCGCACACGCTTGCGGCTGCGGAGCTTGCGCTTGGGCGGAGCGGCGCCGGGACGGTGTGGGAATGCGCCGCAGTAGGCAAGCCTATGGCGCTTATTCCATTGCGGGGTTCGGGTACGCGGGGAGATCAGGTGGAAAACGCCCGGTTTTTTGAGAAAGCGGGCGCGGCGGTTGTCATCGACCGGACGGAACGTCTTGCCGGGATAATCGCGGAGCTTGCGGTTGACGATGAAAAACGCGCGGCAATGGCGCGGGCGTCTTTAGCGGTGGGCGTCCGCGATGGAGCGCGGATTATTGCGGACATTATAGCCGCTGAAATCACCGGCAAAGAAGTGAAGTGAAAAGGAGGCGGCGTGCAGTTCGCGGTCATTGATATTGTCTGTTTTGGACTCATTCTTGTATTCGCAATACGCGCCATGCTGAAGGGGTTCGTGGAAGAGGCGTTCTCTATTGGCGCTACGGCGCTCGGAATTGCGGCGGGTTTTTTCTTCTATAAAAATGGAGCGGCGTTTATCCGTGAAAAATTGCCCGGCTTGGCGGGGGTCAAGATCGTGCCAGAAGCGTTAAGTTTTATCGCTCTGTTCCTCGCTGTGTTTCTGGTGATGAAATTTATAGAGAAGCTCGTCTCCGACATCATGGTTCGGACAAATTTGGGAGGAATAGACAAATTTCTCGGTTTCTTTCTGGGCATTTTTCAAGGTCTCTGTTTCACCGCGTTTGTGTTTTTTGTCATTTATATGCAACCGCTTTTTGATCCTTCTCCCATAACAGCGGGCAGTCTGTTCGCCGCGTTCTTAAAGCCGTTTCTGAACGTATTTTGAACATATTCTAACCGTATTAAAGAATGAAAAAGTATGTTCTAGCGTTTAAAATATTCTCTATTTTTTCATATTCTCTTGCGGCGCAAACCCAAAGCGCAATGGAATCCTTCTGGGAGAAGGCTGTGGCGGGCGTTGTTATCGGCGCGCCGTCAGCGCAAGCCGGTTCTGTTGTCATCGCGCTTGACGGCGGCAGCGTCAAGGCGTATTCGTGGCAAGGGGCGCTTTTGTGGGAATACTTTGCCGCCGGAAAGCTCTGTCCCTTTCTGACCCGCTCATGGTACGGCGTGAGCTATGTTTGCAGGACAAACGGCTCTTTGTTTGCCCTCAACAGGGTGGGCAAGGAGTTGTGGCGCGTCAACCTCAATGCGCCTATTACGGCGCCGGTCATTGTTGGCTGGGACGGACGCATTTTTGTGCCAACGGAGCGGGTGATGTTCTGTTTTAACGCCGAAGGCAAGAGCCTTTGGACGCGGCGCATAGACGGGAAGACTATCGTCCCGCCCATTCTTGACAAACAGGGCGGCATCCTTTTCGCCATTGAGGGCGGCGTATCCGGCGGCGCCGGCGGCAAAATAGTTCAAATCAGCGCATTTGGAAAGACAACGGGTATTGGTCTTGCCAGGACGCCGGCAGTCCTTGTTTCCATAAAGGAGAAAAGAAAGGAGCAAAGCGGCGAAGACGCGGTTTTGGTGTGGTACAAGGACGGCGCGGGCGATATCTTCACCCATACGGGAGAGGCGTTTGAGAAAGCGCGGGCGTTTTCTCAGCTTTCGGCTTCTCCTCTTGCCGCAAGCGAATACAACGGCGGCATAGCCGCCGCGCTGTCAAACGGGAGTGTCATCCTCCTTTCCACTGAAGGGGAAATCCGCTGGAAAACTGACGCCGGGCTTTTGGGCGCGGAGGAAACGACCCTTATCAACCGGGAAGATGGCGTTTATGTCCTGAGCGTTTCAAGAGCCGCAGGTTTCCACCGCAACGGCGCGTTGAAATGGAAGCTGAATATACAAAACGCCGCCGCAATGCCGGCTTTCGGCAAGGACGGCGTTCTGTATTCAGGCGGCCGTGACTGGATGCTCTATGCGTACCAGCTTGAATATGCGGACGGGCGGCTGTGGGAAACCTCCCGCTACGGAGCCGCTCCGCAAGGCGATTATGGGCTTGGAGAACTCCCGCCCCAGCGTTCCAATTATTACAATCAATTCAGTGATTTCGATATTACCCGCCAATTCAACAAGATTCGTGAAAAAATCGAACAGGGGCAGTTGGGGGAAGACGAGCCGGGCTTCATCGTTTATTTGAAGGAGGTCGCCAGTAGCGCGCGGAACAGCCTCTCCATACCGGCGACCCAGCCGCCGGTGAGCCTTGTACGCCGCGTCGAAGCGGCGCGTCTCTTGGCTTCATTCGGTTCCCATGAACTTATCCCGTTTTTCGCGGACTTGTTTCTCAACGACAAAGAGCCGCAGGTAAAAGCCGCCGTTGCGGAAGCCATAGGGCGCATTGGGGTTGATCCTGATGGCATTGCCATGAGAGCCTTTGCGCAAACAATCGCTCCGCCTGTTGTCTGTAGGGATGAGCGGACGCTTGCCGCAGTTGCCGTAGCGGTCGGTTCGCTCTGCCGCGTTTCAGGTCCGCCAGTGATCTCTTTTGGCGTGACCATCCTTGTTGGTCTCGCCGCTTCCGATAAACCGCCGCTTGTCAGAAAAAAAGCGATGCTTGAACTTTCCCGCTTGCAAAGTTAGTTTTCCCGCGGCGTTTCTTGCTATAACGAAGGTGTAAGAAAACGCTCAAAAAATAATAAAAGACTCTAGTCTAAAATTGACTTATAGTTTATGATATAGTATAATCATTGAAAGGGGGAGACTTTTGTATGGCAAACGATAAAAAATCTTCAATATATGATGGTCAAAGCGTCGCGGGATCAGCGAGCGAACTAGATGAATACGGCGTATGGGTGAAAAGCGACCCTGTCGAAACAAGCGCAAGCGAGAAGGGAGACGCTGATTTTCCTATTTTCAATGACGAATCGTCGCCCGATTTTGAAATCGGTGAAATTGAAGAGGTTTCAGTCGATGAATTGAACGCGCCTGTGGTAGAAGGGATTGATGATTTTGAAAAAGAGTTTATACCGGGAGATTTGGGAAGCGAGGTGGAAGATTTAGCTTCTATGTCATTTGACGCCATTCTTGATCCCGAAGCCGATGATATGGAAAAATTGCAGGTGGAAGATATTCTTAAAGCGGATTCTGATTTTTTGGCGGTGGAAAACCAGAAAATCACGGAAGTGCCGACCATTGACGCGCTGTCTCTCGGAGCTGAAATGAAAGAAGCCGCTGATGAAGCCGCGTCCAGTGAAGATGCATTTGAGAACGCCGCCTCTGGTGAAAACGACGCCGTTAGTGAAGAATCCTCCGTGTATGTGAAAGATGCCTCTAAAAGAGGAGCGACAGAACTCTTTATAGAAAATTTTCTGGATGACTCTCCTTTTGATGATGATGAAATTCCCTTGGAAGAAAAAAGCGCTGAGGCTGAGGAAGGCGGGGGCGATGCGGTTGCGCTGGATGGGGGCGCGTCTGAGGAGGGCGCGGCATTCGAAGGCGATGCGGCTGTTTCCGCTGAGGCTGAGGAAGGCGGGGGCGATGCGGTTGCGCCAACTGTGAATGCGCCATGCGAAGCGAAGGCGGAACAGATGACCGCGCAGTCCGCAACGCAAACGAATCTCTCTACGGAACTCTTATTGCGTATTGCCGAAGAATTGTCTTCCATACGACAGGAACTATCAACCTTGAAACAGGATTTTCTTGTGATCCGCTCCCGTGAACCGGTGAAAAAAACCGAAGTGCCGCAAATCGCGCAAGACGGGTTCTTTGACGATTCGGATGATGAGAAAATCGCCCTCACTGGCAATGAAATTGACAATATACTTGGGTCCACGGATTTTACGGAAGAGATAGGGATGGATATATTCGAAGAAACGGCAGGGACATCTGAGGACGCTTTGTTTGAAATTGGGGAAGTTGCTCTGGATTCGTTAACAGAGTCGGAAGAACTGCGGCGATTGCGGGAAGAGGGCGTTGAACCTATTACGCCCGCGCCGGAAGACAGCAACTACCTTGAAGCGGATACTGCCGTTCATCAGGAGATGGAGATTGAAGACATCGATCTTTCTGACGTGGTTATAGATGAGCCGGACCTTTCAGAGCAGGTGCAAGAAAATCCGTTGCAGGAACCGGTGCTGGAAGCCATCGCCTTTGATGAGATGCCTTTGGAGCTTTCCGATGAGGATATGACTGCGGATATAGGAACAGATGAAATTTCCGGGTGGAAAAACGCCGACGAAGAGCCGTTGTTGGAAATACCGGAAGAGTCGGCGGAGAAGGCGGCTGTTTCGGCGGAAACGGCTTTTGGAGCTTCGGCATCCGAAGCTGAGCCGGTTGCAAAATTGAACGCGATGCCGTCCGCCATTCAACAGGAGCTTAAGACCGTTCTTTCCTACATGGATCAGTTGCTGGAATCTTTGCCCGAAGAAAAAATTGAAGAATTCGCCGCGTCCAAATACTTTGACACCTATAAAAAACTCTTCTCGGAGTTGGGGTTGGCATAAAACAGCGTAATGCCATGAACAACCCTGTTCAAATGGGAAAAAGCGGGATGGAAGAGAAAAGAAAACTTCACTCCCGCTATGATCCGGTTGCGGAAGCGGAAAAGTACATCAATTCCCTGTCATTACGGCAGGGAATTCGTTTTTTTATCCTGATAGAACCCGGTGTGGGTTATATGATCCCGATACTGGAGACAAAATTTCCCGGCGCATATCTGGTTGCATTGCATGTTGAAGACGCTCAACGGGAAGGCGGCGTTCAATCCATATTAGAAAAATCCATACCCGATACGGAAGCTTCAACCATAGAAATCATTGAGTGGAGGCCGAGTCTTTTCTTTTACAAGGAGCGGTACGTCCGTTTGATGTCGGAAACCGTCGCGTTTGTCAAGAGAATCGATGCCAATAAGAGAACAACCGCGTATTTCGGTAAAAAATGGTTTCGGAATTTTTTCAGGAACATCGCCATTATTGACGTATTCCTTGCGCCGGAAAAACATGCCGGTTCCTGCGTCATTGCGGGCGCCGGGCCTAGCCTTGAGGAAGCTCTGCCGATCATAAAAAAATTGAAGGAAACAAGAGGAACCTTTGTATTGGCGGCTTCTTCCGCTGTGGAGCCGCTCTTGCATACGAATGTGAAGCCTGACATGGTTGTCGCAACGGACGGCGGCAACTGGGCGTTGTTCCACTTGTTTTCGATTCTGCGCTCTCGTGGAGAGCATGGAGGAAACGCGGTGGAAGGTGAGTGGAAACCCATCCTTGCCGCAAGCGCGTTCGCCGCTCTGCCTTCGCAAGCCGTTTCCTTGCCGGTTCTCTTTATGACAGACGGGAGCCTGTGGCAGAAAACCGTACTTGCGGAACTCGGCGTCCCTTTTCTCAACATGACGCAACGGGGAACCGTTACGGCATCCGCGTTGGATCTGGCTTTCACTGTTTTTCAGGGAAATGTTTTTATTGCCGGCATGGATCTAGCGCATGACGGCATCCGCGCCCATGCGCGTCCATATCCGTTGGACTTCTTTGTGGAAAACACAGACCGCTTCGCCTGCGCGTACTCGACGGCTTTTGCCCGTAGTGTGGAAGCTGCGGGAAGCATGAATATCTATGCCGAGTGGTTCAAAAAACAGCTTCCGGCGTATCCCGAACGGCTCTACACTATTGGAAGAAACAATGCGGTTTTCTCAAAACTTCCTCCTTACGAAGCGGCGCGTTGGGTAAACGAAGCCGCCGGCATGAACGCCGCTGGCGAGGATCGGACGCTGCATTTTTCGAGGCGACGCAGCGGCAAAAGCGGGGGGGCGGAGCAAGCGAAAACCCTCCTTGCCGGCGCGTTGCGCGATCCGCTCATCAAGAAGGAACTGCGCGATCTTTTATCGGTTCAGACGGAAGAAGGACTGATCGAAGAAATCCGTAATGTTTAAAAATGAAAAATTAAGAAAAATGAAAATATGAAGAGATATACAATCAAAAGGGCCCGTAACAACAGCATTGTACCGGCGATAGTTGATGACAATGGCGCGAAACACGCCCTTCATTCCCTCTTTGATCCGCAAAAAGAAGCGGAGCGGCTTCTTGGCATCCGAAAAGATGAGGGTTTTCTTATTTTTCTCGGCTTGGGCGGCGGATTTTCCGTCGTACAGGCGTTGACTTGCGCCCGGGACATACGCCTCGTCTTGATAGTGGATTATGGACGCGAAGGGCTTGAAGAGCTTTTCAGCGTTATTGATTATTCTTTGATTATGGACGATCCACGGGTTTTTCTTCTCATTGATCCGTCCGCTCTGGAAATCGAATCGTTTATTCTGGAACATTATCAGCCCGTTTTGATGAATGGGATGCGCGTTTTCCCGTTGAGGGCGCGTATTGACGTTGAGAGCGAGCCGTTCAGAGCGGCGGAAGCGGCAATCAATGGGGCGATTAAAAAAGTGAGCGCGGATTATTCTGTTCAGGCGCATTTTGGTCTTCGGTGGTTTTCAAACATTGTCCACAATATTCAAAGTATTGAAAATATTCAAAACGTCAAGAACACGGATCCGGCGCGGAAAAACGCAGGACAAGCCTGCTGGCAAGGCTGTTTTGAGAGGCGTTCTGTGAAATGCGCATCCGTAACCGCCGCGGGGCCGTCGCTGGATCGCAGCCTTCCCCTGTTGCAAGAACAGCGGACGCGCCGCTTCATCATAGCGACTGACACGAGCCTGCCCGCCCTGCTTGCCGCAGGCATTGAGCCTGACGCCGTTGTTTCCATTGACTGCCAGATATGGAGTTACAACCATTTTTTTCGCCGTACGCGCATTCCTCTGTTTCTTGATTTGGCAAGCCCCCCTCTGCTGGCCGAACGTTCCGTCGCGCCGTATTTTTTCTCAGGCGGGCATCCCCTCAGCCGCTTTTTTTCCAGGTCCGGGTCGGACATACCGGAGCTGGACACTTCCGGCGGCAACGTCACCTATGCGGCGGTTTCATTGGCGGAAGCGCTTGGCGTGGAAAGGGTGGAACTGTTCGGCGCGGATTTCTCCTACCCTCTGGGCATCGCCTATGCGCGGGGGACATGGCTGCACCCGTTTTACGATAAACAGCAAAACCGTTTCTCTCCAACCGAAACGTTTTTTTCACATTTGATTTACAGAACCCCGCTTGAGAAACGGCATGCAGACGGCTCATGGCATTACGAGACGCCGGCGCTCGCCATGTATCGCGCAAAACTTGCGGAACGGCAATGGATGCCGCGAAAGCCGGCGCATATCACTGCCGCGCATGGCGCCGCGCCGCGCGCCGGTTTCCTTGCGGCATATTGCGAGAGACTGCGCTCGCTCTCTTTCCGGCATCTTGACGCCCAGCGTCTTGACGCGGAGGGCGCGGCTGTGATTGCCACACTGTTGCCCACAGCTGCGGCGCTGAAACACCGCAACCCCGGATTGGGCGGAGAACGTTTATTGGAAGCCGCGCGGGACTGGTGCATGAAGCGGCTTTAACGGGGGGGGGGGGGGGGATTCACAAATAACCCTAATCCAACATAAACTTGACCCCCGCAAGCGAGGCGTCGGCGGACGCCTCTTTTTCCACTGTTTTCAAATTTCGCTCAATGGCGGCTTTCTTCTCGTCGCCCGGAAGATGACCTGCGGCTATGAGAAGCTCTTGTTCAAGAAGATCCGGGTCTACGCTCCGCACCCGCGATGCAAGGCTGGGAAGTTGTTTCTTCATCTTCTCGATCTGGATCTTGAGCGTTTCGATATCCGTATCTAACGCCGATTTCCGCGACCGTATAAAAGCGGCTTCTTTCCCGGCTTGCAGGGCAAGCTCTTCCGCCCCTTTGGAACGAGCGAGGGTTGCGCGGGATTCCCACAGAGAAAGATCTGCGGCTAACGATTCGCTTTCTTTTTCCTGTAATTTCAGCGCCGTTATGTGGCGGGCGATGTACTCCCGCGCGGAAGACGGATCCATACCCGAAAGATCGTCACCGGCGTAAACGCGCCGGTCGCTTGCGAGGAATTTCTCATTCATTGGGCTTTCTGTATCTTGCGGCATTTTGTTTCCTTTATTATAATGTATGTATGAAACCTTTTTTTTGCAAGCGCTTTCTGCTGTATGCGGGCTTTTTTTTCATTCCATTTTTCCTGTTCGCGCAGTCTGGCGAGGCGCTTCTTGCCATACAAAACGCCGGCGACTATTCTTTTGTCGAGCGGTCGAACTGGCGGCGTTACGATAACGGGAAATATAGGGGGCTTGTATTTCGGGAAGTGAGGGCTTCGCTGTTGCAAGATAAAACGGTTCAACAACAAAACGCTGGCGAGATGCGCTATACGGGACATTGCGTTGTGCTTGAACAGACGGTTCGTGATATGAAACAAAGCGCCAAGGCGGTCAACGCCATGTTTCCGGTGCGGTTCAGGGTGAGCGGCCGCGGGGATTTTACGCTGGAGCAGGAGGGCGTATTTCCTTCGCTGAGGGGTTTTCCCGTGTTTCCGGCGCAGAAAGTAACGCCGGGCGCCGTATGGACGGATGTCGCCGAACGCGTTGTCGATCCGCTCAATTCGGGGCATTCGGTGGTGATGCGCATATACGTTACGTACACCTATCTTGGCATTGAAACGTACAAAAATATCGCCGTCCACCGCATAAAAGCGCAGTATTCAACGCGGGATATTGCGCCTTCAAACGCGCAGGAGGCTGTCAATGCGGCCGATTTTAAACAGGTGCGGGACACCCATGACGTTGACATCCTGATTCGGGTGGACAACGGGCTTCCCCTGCTTATGCGGGATTATGTGGACGAAACTTATACGTTGAAAGACAATGCCACGCTCCGTTTCGTGGGCTTTACGCTAACTTTTACCGAACGGTTGATTCCCATGGACAGAAACCTCGTTGTCGCCGCTATCACTGGAGCGCGGCAAAAGCCGTCCCTTCAGGAACCGGCGGGGCTGGGAGAAAGCGTTGAAGTCGCCGAAACGCCTGAGGGGGTGAAACTCACAATCAAAGACATACGGTTCATTCCAGACTCCGACGAGTTTGTTCCAGAAGAAAAGGATCGCCTTGACGCGATTGCCGCAACGCTCATGAAGACGCCGGATCGCGTCTTCATGGTTGAAGGACACACGGCGGATACGGGGCAGCCGGTTTTGGAGATGAACCTTTCCATCAGAAGAGCGGTGCGTATGATCGAGGAGCTTGTGAAGCGCGGCATACCTGAGGAAAGGTTTTTGTACAAGGGATGGGGCGGGACTAAACCTCTGGACGACAACGGGTCTGAGGCGGGACGCGCCCGCAACCGCAGAGTGGAGATTACCATCTTGGAATAGCCGCAGTCTTTTGCGCGCGCCATTTGCGAAGCCGTCTTGCGAAGCCGTCTTGCATAAATTTTGTTTCTGGTGTAGGATTGACAAAAAGATATTCCGATTTCTTAATGATGAGGTTATGCAATGGAAGTTTTAGGTGTTGTTCTGTTGGTGTTTTTTATAATAGTGGCGATTCTGCTGGTGTTTCTTGTCCTTATTCAGGATGAAGAAGGCGACAGCTTGGGCGGTATTTTTGCGGGTGGAAGTTCGTCCGCGTTTGGCTCGCGTTCGGGCAATATACTCACCAAAGCGACCTCCGTTTTAGGCGTGTTGTTTCTGATTTTGAGCCTAGGGCTTGCCCTTGTGAGCAAGTCTGACGCCGGATCGGGCGTCGAAGCCGCAGGAAGGCAATTGTCCACCGAATCGTCCGCAAGCAACTGGGTGGATGAAGAGCTGGGCGGCGCGGACAAGTCCGGCGCTACAGCCGAATAGTGAGCGCGGAACCAATGAGTGGCGGTTTTTAGCGGCATAACGGCGCGGCGTCGTCTAGATGAGCGCGTATGTCTGCGACTAGAACGTTCATTGGTTCCAAAAAATGGAGGAAATATGCTTCTAAGCGAGGTGTTTACAAAAGACCTCATTAAAATCAATGTAGAAGCCGAGGATAAAGACGAGGCTTTTGAGGAATTGGTTGATTTTTTTTGTACCGCTAAAAATTCGGATGCGCGTGAAGAAATATTGAAAAGTCTGAGAGAGAGGGAAAAGCTCATGTCAACGGGCATCAAACCGGGTGTTGCGATTCCGCATGGAAAATTGCTTTTTCTTGATGATATACAAGGAATATGCGGCGTTTCAAAAAAAGGCGTTGAATACGATGCTTTAGACGGGCAGCCGGTTCATCTTATCTTTGTGATTCTGGTGCCGGGCGAAACGGACAAACATCTCAAGGTGCTTAAAAATCTCGCCGAATTGCTTCTGAACCCGCAATTTTATACAGATATGTGTTCGCAGAAAAGCGCTGAGGGCGTTTATAACACCCTTAAAGAATATGAAGAGCACTTTATAGAGATGATATAAGCGGCGCGAACACAATGTGGCGATGCGCCGTTCGGTTTTATAGGAGTAAATGTGGAAAACTCTGATCTTTTGCGGCGGTTGTTAAAAGTGGAGGAGAAAGCGGCGGCGCTTGTGAAAGACGCGGCGGCGGAAGCGGAAAAGCGCGTTGCGGAAGCGGAAAAGCGGAACCGGCAACGCTATGATGACGCCTACGTTGCGGAAGCGGCGGCGCTTGAGGAAAAGTACAGCGCCGATATTGCCGCGGTTAAGGGCAAGTATCAAAAGCAACTTGATGATTTTACCCGGATGCTTGATGTCATGCAGGTGAATAACGAGCGGTTTTCACAGTTGCTTGAGAGGCTGTTGTTTGAAAATGGCGGCGGCGAAGAGAAAAAAGAACCGGCATTTGAAGCCTCTTATAAAACTGGACGGGAACAATAATGACCGGGGAGCGCGCGTACATCTATGCAAAAACATGTGGAATCATCGGCAAATCTTTTGTGGGCAAGCGCATACATTCCCTTATGAATGTGAACCGCCTCGCCGAATTTGACAGGCGTGTGTTTCCGGAAGGGAGCGGATATCTTCCCGAACGGGAGCTTCTTCCTGACCTCGAAAAACGCATCACAGCCCGTTCTATCGCACAGATTGAAACGATTATCGGATGTTTCCGCAATCCGCCGGAATTGCTTGTCCTCATGCTTCAATCCTATGAATACGAGAATCTCAAGAATGTGTTTGCCGACCTTGCCAATAAGGAGGCGAAGCCCCTTCGCATCACCGATATAGGCGCATTCCGTACCATCAACTTTGAAGCCTATCCGGATATTGAAAGTATGCTTAAAAACACGGAATTCGCGTTTCTATTGGACGATTTGAAAGGAGCGCCGGCGACGCTTCAGGACGACGCGATTGTGTTGCAAACTAAACTCGACAAGTATTACTATACGCGGCTCTATGCGGCGCTTGAGCGGTTGCCCCGCGCTGATCGTTTTGGCATTGAAGAGATTATTGACAACGAGATTCAGCTTAGGAACGTGTCGTGGACATTGCGACTTAGAACCTATTACAACATGAATGTTGAAAGGATCAAAACCATGCTCATAACGATAGACGGGAAAAAAGATTTGACCAGCGACGCGCTTGCTTCATGCGCTTTCTCGTTGGATGTCCGCAATGATTGGGCGCATTGGAAATGGGCGGAATTTGTGAACAGCGAAATAACAGCGCCGTCTTCTTCGTATTGGACAATAGACCCCCGCTATTTTCAAAACAAGGCTTCCCAACGCCTTTATAAATGCACCTATCAAAGTTTTCATGCCAAACCTTTTTCGCTTCTTCCTGCGTTCTGTTTCATACGCCTTAAACAGTCCGAAGAAGACCTTCTCACCAGCATCGCCGAAGGCTTCGGTTTTGGGTTGCCCTGCCGCGAGACATTGCGGCTTTTGGGGGCGGCGTCATGATTATGCCCCGAAGAATGAAGCGCGTGGAATTTACGGCGCTTGAAAAAGACATTGACGCGGTTGTTGAATATTTGGGCAGGCGAAGCCTTATGCAGTTCGCCGAACAGCGCGAAGAACAAGCGGTGATAGATGATGAGAGGCTTGAAAGCCCTGAAAAATTAGAGGAATTTCAACAATTAGAGGAAAATGAAAAAAAGAGAGCCGGTTATATAGAAGAAAAACTTGAAGAAATCAGAGAAACGGCCGCGTATCTTGGTTTGGAACTGCCTGCGGAGCCGTACGAGACAAGCCGCCTCCCGACTGCGGAGAATGAAGTCTTGCGCGAAAAAATTTGCTCCCATGTACTCGGCTTGCGTACTCGTGAAGCCGAAGAAAAGAACGAGAAGCAAAAACTGGAGAACGCTCTGACTGAGGCGAGGACGTTTGCGGCGCTCAACGCGCCGTTTTCTGAGTTGGATCAGCTTTCGTATCTTACGTTGCGCGTCGGACGTCTTGACATGAGAGGGCAGGCTGAAGTCAAAAAAAACCTCTCAGACAGGGCGGCGATCATTCCACTGGATGATGACAAAATACTTGCGGCATCTTCCCGCATCGGGCGTTTCGCCTTGGATTCCGAGCTTAAAAAACGGTCGTTCACGCCCATCACCATTCCGAAAGACTACCTTGGCATACCGGCGGAGTTGCTTGCAAGCCTTGAATCGCGGCAAAAACTCACGGAAAGCGCCCTGGAAGCCATAACTGAAGAAAAGAACAAACTGATCGGCGAATACAGGCTTCCCCTTCTCTCGCTTGCCGCTTCCTATGTCATGGCAAATATCACGGAACAGGTGAAACAAAGGCTCGTGGCTACGAAAAGCACGTATCTTTTAACAGGCTGGATGCCTGCGGACAGCCTGAATTCCATTGTTTCAGAGCTTGTTAAAATTACGTCCGGCAGAATCGGCATACGCACCCTGAACCCGGACGAAGTGCCTTCGGTGCGGGACGGAAGCGAAAAAGTTCCCACCGCTTTGAGCCACGGCAAATTTGCGAAGAGCTTTGAGCCGCTCGTCTTCTCCTACGGTGCGCCGCTTTATGGCGCCATAGATCCCACCGCGTTTGTCGCCGTGTTTTTTACCCTGCTTTTCGGCGTCATGTTCGGCGATGTGGGGCAGGGGCTTGTACTGTCGCTTACCGGGATTCTCCTACAAAAGAGTTCCACCTTTATGCGGAGCTATAAAAATTTTGGCGGGCCCCTTGTCGCGGTGGGCGTTTCTTCAATGATCATGGGGTTTTTGTATGGCGCGGTATTCTCAAACGAGACGCTTCTGGAAGCGCCCACCCTTGCTGTCACCGGTTTTTTTGCCGATACGCCTGTGGGCGCGTATTTCGGCTGGAGCGCCGTTCCAAAAATTCTCCACCTCATGCCTGAGAAGGGAAGCCTCGACAAACTTTTTTATTTCTTCGGCTTCACGCTGGCGCTGGGCGTTGTCCTCAACTCCACAGGACTCGTTTTTAACATCATAAATCAGTTGAGCAGAAAAAATTACGAAAAAGCATTTTTTTCAAAAACGGGAATTGCCGGCGCGCTGTTCTTCTGGTACGTCATTAGCATAGGGGTGAGACTCATCTTGAATGACAGACTGCGCTGGTTCGATATACCATGCCTTGCAATCCCGCTTTTGGGCGTCTTCTTTGGCGAGGCGTTAGGACGGCTTATTTCCGGCGAGCGTCCCATCCTCAAAGAGGGGCTTATGGTTTTTATCATAGAAGGGATCGTAGAGATTCTTGAAACGCTTTCAAGTTATATCTCGAACAGCGTCAGTTTCCTCCGTGTGGGGGCGTTCGCGCTGTCCCATACGGTTCTATCATTCATTACTTTTACCATGGCCGGCATTGTGGCGCGAGGGTCGTCATTCGGACCCGTGTTTTCACTGGTCGTCATCATTTTTGGAAACGGAATCATCATTGTACTTGAGGGAATGATCGTAGCGATTCAGGTTACACGTCTCCAATATTACGAATTTTTCAGTAAATTTTTTACCGAAACTGGCGTACGGTTCGCTCCGTTCAGGTTCCGTAAAGAATGAACGTCCTCGCCCTGAAAGACGGGGCGCATTGGATAGGAAATGATTAATAGCGCGGACTTTATACCCCGCCGGCTATGTATTAGCAGGCGTTACGCCCTGAAGGGCGGGGCATTCACCCGCGCATTCCAATAAACATCTGACACCTTAAAGGAGGAATTGCATGAAATGTAAAATGATTGTTATTGCATTTGCCCTGTTTGTTTTTGCCTCAGCATTTTCGTTTGCTCAGGAAGAAGCGGCGGCGGAGCAAAGGTCTGGTTCGGCGGTTAAGTACATCGCGGCGGCGGTCGCCGTGGGTATCGCCTGCATTGGCGGCGGTCTTGCGGTTGGTCAAATTGGATCTGCGGCAATGGGCGCGATGAGCGAAAACGCCGAGCTTTCGGGAAAAGCTATGCCTTTTGTCGGTCTTGCGGAAGGCATCTGTCTGTGGGGCTTTCTGGTCGGGTTGCTCATACTCATTTTGTAGCCGCCTGTGGACTATTTTTTCATCGGCGACCCGGAGTTGGTTACGGGCTTCAAGTTTGTAGGCATTGACGGCGTAGCCGCCAATAACGAAGAGGAAGCCCGCCGCGTGTTTCGGCGCATTACCGAAGGTTTTGATGAAGTGACAAATGCGGCTGTTCCCACTGAAGGTTGCCGCATTCTCATCTTGACGCAGGAAGTCGCGGACTGGCTTGGCGAAAGGCTTATTGACTGGCAGATCGGCGCCCAATATCCCCTCATTGTGGAACTGCCCGGCATGTTGGGGAAAATACAAGGCAGGAAGACCCTTGTGGACTCGATTC
The DNA here is from genome assembly GCA_031257675.1 of Treponema sp. Taxonomy (GTDB): domain Bacteria; phylum Spirochaetota; class Spirochaetia; order Treponematales; family Breznakiellaceae; genus JAIRKH01. Next base: position 22,064 of record JAIROG010000121.1, read on the forward strand.
GGGAAGCGATTGGAATTCATGTGTAGCGGCTTTCGCGGTTCTGCCGCCGGCAAAGCCGGGGAGGATGTATGACCGTTAAAAATGAACCTAAAAACAACTTATGGTTGATACGGCAATTACGGAACTTTTTTGAGCATAGAGCTTTGTGGCTCTATCTTTTATGCGATGAAGCGAAGAAAAGAGGCGTTGACCCTGAGTCCTTTGCGCCGGACGCTATACGTCGGTGCGGGCTTTTTCAGGGCGGCGCTATAGCCGAAACCGCAATGAACGCCGGCGCCGGGAAGCCGAGCCTTAAAGTTCTGCGGAAAAAGCTCTTCGGCTTGCCCGGAAGACTCATTTTTGAAATGAAAATCCGGCGCGCGACCGATGACAATTTTGACGTTGATTTTCACTACTGCCCGCTGGTCAACGCATGGCAAAGGCAGGGGCGCTCTGTGGAGGAAATGACGCGACTCTGCGATTTCGCCATGTGGGGCGACCGCGGCATAGCGGAGAGCTTCGGGTGCGCCCTTGATCTGCAAAAGACTATTGCGAAAGGCGATGGCATCTGCGAGATACGCTTTAGGCGCAAATGAGGCGGCGCTACGGAAATCGCCGCTGAAAAACACGCGCGTACACGCGCTTGTGCGCGTCCTCACACAAACCCCATGCGCCAGTGCCAGACCGGCGTTGACAGTTCTGAAGAAAAAGAATTGACGCGGTTGAAATCGGGCAGCCAATCGCTGTTTGCGGGCATGTCTAAAGTCAATTCTTGATAAAAACCGTCTTCTATGCCGAATTCATCAAGCCAGTCCAGAACAGTCTCGTATTCCGCTCCGTTTACAGAACGGTGTGGCGTATCCCCGTTACGGACGGGCGTGTACTGCGTCATAAGCGAAAGCAAGCCCTTTCCCATGACGTTTTCCGCAAACCAGCGGAGGACATCCCGCGTAGCGTCAAGGCGTCCGGGCAACACAAGATGCCGTACAATAACGCCCGAACGTAAAACGGCTCCCTCATAGCTGAGGTTCCGAAATTCCAGCATCTTCTTTATTGCGGCGGACGCGACTTCGCCGTAATCAGCCGCTTTGAAAAAACGTCTCGCCATTGCGGAATCGAGGGTTTTCAAGTCCGGCACATACGCATCGATCACATCTTCAAGCAGAGACAGGGCTTCGAGCGTTTCATAGCCAGAAGAATTCCACAGAACTGGAATGGCCAAGCCTTGCCTTCGGGCGGTTCGTATTCCGACGGCAAGAGACGGCGCCGCGTGGCTTCCGGTGACGATGTTGATGTTTTCCGCGTGTTTCTCTTGAAGCGCGAGGCATATCCGCGCAAATTCATCTTCGGTCGCCGCTTTGCCCATGCCCTGTTGGGAAATCTGATAATTCTGACAAAATGCGCACTGGAGAGCGCATCCGCTCACGAAGACTGCGCCGGAACCTCCGGTTCCTGTAATGGGCGGCTCTTCTCCCCGATGGACGGCGGCGGCGGCGATGCGGAGCGCCGCCGTTTCTCCGCAAAAGCCCTTGTTTCCAGCCGAACGGTCAACGCCGCATCCACGGGGGCAGAGCCGGCAGTTTTTATATGAAGATAAGGCGTTGTTCACACAAACAGTATACTATAGGTCAATGATCAAAGGCAATGCGCTTCTTTGGAGGAAGCGCCGCCTGCATCAATCCGCTATGGCGCTAATCTTTGGGCGGCTTGTAAAATCTTCCCTTTATCTGCTCGGTTTTTAATATGTTGATGAAGGCGTCCGGATCAATTTCTTTGATGGCGGCGGTGAGAAATGTGTCTTCGTTTGCCGCGACCACCGAGTAGAGCAGCGTTTTTTCAGCCTTGCGGTACATGCCTATGCCTTTGAAGGCTGTCGCGTCGTGCCGGGTTTTGTCGCGGATAAGACGGTATATCTCGTCCGGTTTGCCCGTGATGATGAGCAAGGTTTTTTGTTGATACCCGCGGTAAAAAGAACTAAGCGCAACGGTTGTGGCAAACTGAAAGATAATGGAATAGAGCGCTTTATCCAATGAAAAGAGGAAGGCGGCAAGTACGAGTATCACACAGTTGCCTGCAAAGATGTAGTTCCATGCGTCCTTGCCGTATTTTTCGGAAATAAAAACGGCGATAAAGTCCGTGCCTCCGCTCGTGGCGTCAGCGAACAGGCACAGGCTTATCGACATTGCGTTCAAAATGCCGCCGAAAACCGCCGAGAGCAACGGATCGTGCAGTTGGATAAGCTCAATGAACAGCTTCGGCATACAGTCCGTCAAAAGTCCGCACACAAGCACCATCAGTACGGAGAGCAGGGTGAAGCGTTTCCCGATGAGTTTGAAGCAGATGACAGCCGGAGCCGCATTTAGCAGATAGAGTACAACGCTGAAAGGCGGATGTATATGAAGAAAGTGATCCAAAACCTCCAGAATAAGCAACGTAAGTCCGGTAAAGCCGCCCGGTACAAGCCCTCCCGCATGCACAAACGTATTGATGTTAAACGCCATCAGCGTGGCGCCTGCGACGATCAGCGTCATCCGTTTTGCCAGATGTATTGTAGACTTGCGCAATGGAGCAAACGCCGTGAACTGGCGCAGGGCAAGCGCCGCTTTTTTATTTTCTTCATCATTCATTATTTTCCGCCTAATCGATTCATTGGAATACGTGGACGCCGCTTTACGCCGCCTTTCCATCTTGAAATGAAATTTTTTAACTATATCATAGAAAGTGAAGTGCGTTAAGTATATTAAGTATGGAATGAAAAGGCGTAAAACACCCTTTTTTACGACAAAAATTTGCGTTATGCGCAAAAATGCGTAAAAAGACAAAAAAAATTAAATGGACGGCTTGCAAAAAAAATCCAGTGGTGTTATATTTATAACATAAGGGATGAAGAAAGACCTTTGGTCTTAATCCCTGTCGGCTGCATGGATGCTACCGGCACATTCTTTCAGGGAGGATGATTATGATCATCAACCACAACTTAAGCGCTCAGTTTGCTGATCGCTCTTTGGGAATTACCCAAACTTCTATTGACAAAAACATCGAGAAACTTTCTTCCGGTCTTCGCATTAATCGCGCTGGCGACGATGCTTCCGGTCTCGCTGTTTCCGAGAAACTTCGCAGCCAGATCCGCGGTTTGAACCGCGCATCCGCCAATGCCTTGGACGGCATATCCTTCATCCAGACGACTGAAGGTTACTTGCAGGAAACCCAGGACATTGTGCAGCGCCTTCGTGAACTCGCGGTTCAGAGCGCCAACGGCATTTACACCGAGGATGACCGTGAGCAGATTCAGGTTGAAGTCTCCCAGCTTGTTGACGAAGTGAACCGCATCGCTTCCCACGCTCAGTTTAACGGTTTGAACATGCTTACCGGACGCTATGCCCAGGACGGCGGTTCGGACTCCATGTATCTCCATATCGGCGCCAATATGGATCAGCGCGAGCAGGTTTTTATTGGTGAGATAACCGCAGGGTCCCTCGGACTCGGCGGTGATCAGGGGCCGATCTCCCTCCAGAGCGCGGACGATGCAAACCAGGCTATCGGCGCTTTTGACAGCGCTCTCAAGATCATCAGCAAGCAGCGGGCTGATCTTGGCGCCTACCAGAATCGTCTGGAACATGCCATTCGCGGCATTGACATTGGCGCGGAAAACCTTCAGGCTTCCGAATCCCGCATCCGCGACGCTGACATTGCGGCGGAAACTGTCGCTTACACCAAGAACCAGATTCTGTCCCAGTCCGGCATCGCATTGCTTGCCCAGGCAAATCAGAGGTCCAACTCTGTTCTTTCACTGCTTCAATAAGCGGGCGGCGTAACCTCCGCGCGGATCCGCCTCTACGGCGGCGGATCCGCGCGGTTTACATGAGGCGTGTGCGGCGTGCGAAGGATCGCCTATCAAGCGAATAGCGGCTGGTTGTGAGGTCGGTTGTTATTTGACCAGTTAAGAATTGATTGGCTGGATGTTGTATGTCTTCTGACTAAATGAAAATTGACAGGCGATTCTTTTTATTATTGCCGGAGGAATAATGATAATAAGTCATAATTTAAGCGCTCAATTCGCCGATCGTTCATTAGGTCTTGTACAAGATCAGATAGTTGGCAATATTGAGAAGCTTAGTTCGGGAGAGCGGATAAACAGGGCCGCCGATGATGCGTCGGGTCTTGCGGTTTCCGAAAAACTCCGAAGTCAGATACGCGGACTGAATCAGGCGGATAGAAATATCCAGAATGGCGTGTCTTTTATCCAGACAACCGAGGGTTACCTTCAAGAAACCCAAGATATACTGCACCGGCTGAGAGACCTTTCCGTGCAGGCGGCGAACGGCGTTTACACCGAGGATGACCGTGAACAGATTCAGGTTGAAGTCTCCCAGCTTGTTGATGAAGTGAACCGAATTGCGTCTCATGCCCAATTTAATGGGATGATACTTTTAACCGGCACATTCGGCAGAGAATCATCAGCAGTTATGCAAATTCAAGTCGGCGCCAATGAAAACCAGAACGAGCGTTTTTATGTGGAAAACATGAATGCGCAGGCGCTTGGCATTGAGGGTCTTAAGCTTACATCCGCCGATGAAGCTAACGGCGCTATCAAGACGCTGGACGATGCGTTGCATAGAGTTTCCAAACAACGAGCCGATCTGGGGGGGGTCCAAAACAGGCTTGAGATGGCTTCCGGCGGCGTTCAAATTGGCGCGGAAAACTTGCAAAGCGCCGAGTCACGCATACGGGATACCAATATTGCCGCTGAAAGCGTGTTGTACACCAAGAATTCTATTTTGGCGCGTACAGGAACCGCGCTTCTCGCGCAAGCTAACATGCGGCCTCAGGCGGCGGTGCAACTTTTGTAGCCGCTCTTTATTAAAAAATTTAAAGATATTAAAAAGTGAAATGCGTAAAAGAGACTTCTGGATGTCGTCTCTTTATAGCAAGAGCAACTCTGAAGACAATGTTTTTAGAGTTGCTCTTGAGTTCTTGCCGAAAACAGCCGAAAATTAAAAAAATAGAAGGAGATACGCTATGAACCTACAAATATCAGCGTATACGCAAGGAAGCGGTGGCGCTCAGATGGCTCTAACAAGGGCGGCTGAGGGGAAAATTTCAGCGACAAAGGATTATAAGCTGGTTTTATTCGTACACCGGGAGGAAGAGGATCTGGTGGATGTTGACAAAACGGCGAGGGACCTGGAACAGATAAGTTCTACGCTGAATAAAAAACTCAAATTTGTCGTGGATCATAAATCTAAGGAGATATTTGTCAAGGTGATTGATCCTGAAACCGATGAAGTGGTGAATATATTGCCGCCGAAAGAATTACGTAAAGTTCATAGCAAAATCAAAGAAACTGTAGGCGTTTTATTTGACGAGTTGATATAATGTCAGATGTTTACATGCCCGGCATTTCAAGCCGGTTTAACACCGACAGAATCGTAGAAGGTCTTATGAAAATAGAGCGCATCCCACGGGATCGCTCGGAGCGGGAAAAAGAGCGCCTGCAAGCGCAAAAGACCTATTGGCAGGACGTAAACAGGCGCATGGTCTCCCTGCGGGACAGCGCCCGTCAGCTTTATTCTTTTCAAAATCCTTTTAACGACCGCATCATTACCTCTTCGGACGCTTCGGTGTTGACAGGCGGCGCGGTACGGCAAACCATGCCTCAGACAAAAGAATTCACGGTCAAGCAAATTGCGCAGGCAGACCGGTTTCTTTCCTCGCCTGTGGATGATTCGTTTACAGTGGAGGCGGGCGTCTATACCTTTGATTCAGGACCGGAACATATCTCGTTCAATTTCAAGGGTGGATCCCTCAAAGATTTTGTCGATGCGCTTAACCGTCGGGGTAAAGGCAAGATAGAGGCAAGTTTTGTAACGGTGCAGAGCGGGAAGAAGTCACTCCTTATCGAATCAAAAATCACCGGAGAGGAGAACAACCTCGTTTTCTCCGACGCGGCGTTGGACTTGGCGCTCAAAAGCGGCGTATTGGAACAACAGATCAACTTGCAAGATGTCGCCATAACGCTCGTTGATGGAGGCGGCGCCGTACAAGACGCAGGACAAACCGGACAAGAAGTTGCGGCGCAATTGTCCGCTGTTGACAATGACAGCCTCAAAGTAAGCGCGGCGGGCGGCGCTTCCATCGCCTTTCCTGACAATACGGTCGTAAGCCAAGGATTGACGATCTTTTTTGAGACGGCCGTAAAAGTCCTTCCGACCGAGCCTCCGCCTAAAGTGGAGCCTCCGCCTGGACCTTCCGTCCCCCAGACGGGTTCTGTAACATTCAATGGCATTGTCATTGACAGCGCGCCTTCTTCGGTTCCCATTCCTGAATGGAAACCGCCTGAACCGCCTCCGCGTATTGACGACATGAACGTGTTGTCTCTGACTTTTTCGGATGGTACGAATATTGAGCTTGCGCCGATAGAAGATGCGTCCGGTTTTACGCGGGTTTCTTTTCAGATTCCCGATTCCGAGATCGGCAAGACCCTTGTTTCCCTCAATATCGCTAATAAAAATACACACCGCGACGTGTCGCTTCGGCGCATACAGATCATGGATCCGAGCGATCCCATCAACTATAAGCCGGCGAATCCTGTTTCCGTCGCGCAAGATGCGGTTGTCTCTATGGATGGAATCAGTGTATCCCGCGCGACCAATACCATTGACGATCTCCTGCCCGGCATCACCATAGCTGTAAAAAAACCGTCCGACACGCCGGTACGCATAGCGGTTGAAGCGGACAGAGATGCCATAAAAGACGCCATCATTACCTTTGTAGGCAATTACAACAGAGTTATGGCGGAAATCAATGTCCTTACCCGCAACGATGACCGCATCGTGCAGGAGCTTTCCTATTTATCGGAAGAAGAGCAAGGGGATATGCGCAACCGTATGGGCGCGTTCGCCGGGGATTCTACCTTGACCCAATACAAGAACGCCGCGCAGAACGCCGTTACGGCGCCGTATTCCACAGCAACCGGAACGGAGATGCTTGCCAAATACGGTATCGGCGCTGATATGCGCATGAGCGGCGGCAGCAGCGGCTATGATCCGTCCCGCTTGCGGGGGTACCTTGAAATTGACGAAAAAAAACTTGACGAAGCCCTGGAAATAAACCTTGCCGAAGTGCAACAGCTTTTTGGTTTTGACTCCAACGGCGACCTTATCGTTGACAGCGGCGTGGCGTACTCGCTCGAAAGCCTTACCAGACCCTATGTGGAAACCGGCGGACTTATCTTTATAAGAACCGCGACCATTGACTCCCGCATTAAGGCGGACGAGCAACGCATAGCGACATTAGACAAGCAGCTTGCGGAAAAAGAAGCCGCATTGCGCATACAGTACAGCCAGATGGAAAACGCCTATAACCGGATGGAGCAAATGTCAAATTCTCTGGAGAATTTCAGCAGGCAAAACAGCAATAACGGCAGGTAATATGGAAATACTCATTAATGGACAAGATGCCGGAGTTGTTCTTGAAAATGAAAAGACGATAGGCGATTTGCTTGCGGGCATAGAAAACTGGCTTGATGGTACGAGCAACCGTATCAGCGGCGTCATATTAGACGCTAAACCCCTTCACATTGAAGACATTCCCGCAACGTTTGAACGGGAATTAAGCGCATTGCAATCCATCGACATACGCATTTCTTCGTTGCGGGATTTCGCGCTTGAGGCGCTTATGAGCGCAAAATCCGCGCTAGAAAGATCGAAAGACGCTTCGTTTGAAGAGAAGAGAACAATACGAGCCGCCTTTGAAGCAAGCGCGGCCGCGAATTTTCTTAAAGAGCGACTAGGGGATATTGCAAAATCCGTTGACGCCAGTCTAGCGGGCGAGGGGCTTTCCCCAATCGGAGCCTTAAAACTGCTGGAAGAACGGATAAGGGAGTTGGAGGATCCGAAACAAGAAATTCTCAACTGCAATGCGCTGGCATCGGAAATTGTTTCACGCCTGGAAGACCTGCCCCTTGACTTGCAGACCGGCAAAGACAAGCGGGCTTTGGAAACCATGCGGCTTTTCTCCCATATTACGGAAAAACTCTTGAGACTGTTAGTCCTGTTAAAACAGACCGGTCTTGAAACTGAAGCCATTGCCATAGATTCCGTTCCTTTGGCGCGGTTTATTGACGATTTCACCAATGCGCTTAATGAACTTTTGGCGGCTTATGAAGCGAAGGACACCGTACTGACCGGAGATTTGGCGGAATATGAAATGGCGCCGCGTCTCGTGTCGTTATATTCAACGCTGAAAGGCGCGGTGGAGAGCATGTAAAACCGCGCAGGGGCGGCGGGTTTTACATGCCGCGCCGGTTTCTCTCAGTGCCTCGCAGTTTACGGCGTTTGCTCCTCGACTTTTTTGATGATAAATATCTCGCCAAAAAAATCTCCCTGTTTTGTAATAGAGGTGGCATCAAGCAGAAGTCCGGCTTGCATAAGCTCATCGCCGCCGCGCAAGCCGCAGTTGCAACTTTTATCCTTTTCTTCAAAGCCGCCTTGTTCCCAAAGTGAAACGGCGTATAAAGCGTCTGGTTCAAGATCGGCGAGTCGCAACCGGATAGGCGGGCGGTTGGGCTGCGCCAGCAATTTATAAAAACCAACCAGACTTTCTTCCTCCGAAGACGCTTGCCATGCCGTGAAAAGGGCAGAATCGGGCGCGGCGAGACGAAAGAGGCGTCCGTATTGAAAAGTCTTTCGGCGCGTTTTGTAGAATTCGATGTACATTGCGATCTGACTCTTTTCTTGCGGTGAAAGTGTAGTAGGATCAAGCTCAAAGCCAAGAACGCCGAAGAAAGCGACCATAGCCCGAAAACTAAGGGCGGTTGTTCGTCCAGTCTGATGATTGGGAACAGCCGAAACATGAGAACCCCATGAACTCTGCGGATACACCAAACTCGCGCCGGACTGTATCCTCAGCCGTTCTACAGCGTCAGTGTTGTCTGAGATCCAGCCTTGCGGCGCAAAGGCAAGCATGCCCGGATCAAATCTTCCGCCGCCCCCGGCGCAGGATTCAAAGAGTATGTGGGGAAAAGCCCTGGTCAGGCGCTCGTAAAGATCGTAGACTCCAAGGATGTACCGGTGAAAAAATTCGCCCTGACAATCCGGCGCAAGAGCGAGGCTGAAAGGTTCGGTGATAGACCGGTTCATATCCCACTTAATGTAGGAGATAGGCGCGGAAGCGATGATGTCTGAAATAACCGTAAATATATAGTCGACGATTTCCCGCCGTGACATATCCAGCGCGTACTGGTTGCGCTGTTCGCTACGGGGGCGACCCGGTACGCCGATTGCCCAATCAGGATGCTGTTCAAAGAGGCGGCTTTTTTTGCTGATCATCTCCGGTTCTATCCACAAGCCGAATTGCAAACCCATAGCGGTAATTTTTTCCGCAAGTCCGGCAATGCCGGAGGGGAGTTTGCGAGTGTCGGCGAACCAATCGCCTAAAGAAGAGGCGTCGTTGTCACGCTGTCCAAACCAGCCGTCGTCAAGTACAAAAAGTTCTACGCCGAGTTCTTTGGCGATAGATGCCATAGCGAGGAGTTTCTGTTCGGTGAAATTAAAATAGGTTCCTTCCCAGTTGTTAAGCAGCACGGGCCTTTCTCTATCACGCCAGATTCCCCGCGCAAGCCTGCGTTGGTACAAGGTATGGAACACATGCGACAGATGGTTGAGACCGTTCCCGGAATACACAAGAACGGCTTCCGGCGTATCAAAAGACGCGCCTTTTTCCAGTTTCCACGAAAAGGTTTCATCATTGACACCAAGTTGAACCCGGCTTGCGCTATAGCAATCGCCTTCTACAGCGGCAATAAAATTGCCTGAATACAACAAACTAAATCCCAATGCTTGACCGGAAGAATCATCGGCGGCAGGTCTTTTAAGGATCACGAAGGGATTCTGCTGATGCCCGGAATTGCCTTTGCCGCTCTTCACGCTGTGGAGTCCGGGGATAAGCGGACTCTCGATTATCTGGAATTCACGCGCCCATGCGCCGCTCACGCTGAGCATACGCCAGTTGTTGTCCGGCAGGTCAAGGCTGAGGCTCATGGCTTTGCGCAACACAAGCGGCTCTTTCCCTTCATTAACAAAACGGCTGTGTCGGGCGATTGCCGGCAGGTCTGCAAAAATGGTGTAGTACAGGATGATGTACAGACCGGAAAGCTCATCAAAGAGTTTTAGCTCCAATGTGTCGGCTTCTTCGTTATGCTCTGCGTAAAGGGACGGCAATCCTGGAATCGTCGGCTTTCCCGCATAGATCGTATGGCTGTGATACACCGGCTCGGTTACGGTAGAGCCATCCGCAAGCTGGAGAGCAAAAGCAGGCGTCCGGTAATCGCCTGTTCCGAAAGCCGGATACTCAAAACGCGCGACGCTCTTATCGGGATGCAAAACCCCGCCTGAAGCTGCCAACGATAAAAAAGAATAAGTTCTACGCGGCGCAAGCGGCGCGCCGCAGTACACCTGTCCAACAGAACCGGTGTAAAGCGTTTTGATAATATAGCTTAAAGCGTGGTTGTATAGGTGAAACTCCTTGGTTTCCCGATCAAACTTAATGGGCATACTATTTTCCTCCAAAGCGATCGGTACAAATATAGATCGCTTTGGAGGCGCAAGTCAAGCGTTGCGGAACGCGCCGCCGCCTCCTAAAGGGCGGGGCGGCAACCTTCGCTGGGAATGCGCTAAAGAGGCTCTTGTCATATTCCGATAATAATATTATTATTACTTGCCTTGTCTTTGACAAGCGATAAAGGTCAAGAGAGATGCGGTATATAATGTTGAGCATACAATTTAAAATGCCCTAGAAATCCGGTAATGCCTTAAGCGCGCTGGTTTTTGATTTTAATTAGACTATAACATGATCTGTCGCCGCATACTGGTTTGCGTGTAGAGTGATGTTGTGTATGACGGAAGTCTGACGTTTGTCACATGGAGCGTCATGTGACACAGGTTTTTCGCAGAGAACGCGGCGCGAGTGAATGGCAATTTCTTACGATCATCGAGGAGTAACCTATGCAAATACTTGAAATAAAAAATATTGTTAGAAAAGATGTTCCGATTTATTACCGGATGTATTATTCAGGTATTGCTAGTATGAAGTTGATCAATAAGTCCGTCGAACGGAAAATTGATTTTTCTATTGAAACAAAACCAACCGGTCAAAAAGAAATTTTGATTACCATCGCGGATCCAGTTGATTATCCGCTGATACCCCTCATCAGGGAATTGAAGAAACATATTGACCACCTCGATGCCAATGGAAATCTTCCTCCCCTTTGATATTGTCTCATTTTCAGAAGAAGAAACTCAAGATTGCGGGCGTTCTCTGTCCCTGTTGTTGGACGTGGGAAGCGTTGTCGCTTTGCGCGGCGGTTTAGGCGCGGGGAAGACCTGTTTCACGAAAGGCGTCGCCGCGGGGCTCGGCGTCTCAGAGACGGTGACAAGCCCCACCTACACCATTATAAGCGAATACGAGGGAAAATGGGCGGACGGGAAAAAGGCGCTTCTTTACCACATAGACGCCTACCGCCTCAAGGACGATGACGATTTTGCCGCGTTAGGCGCGGAAGAATTCCTCTATGGCGACGGCGTTGCCGTTATTGAGTGGAGCGAGCGGATCCCCGCGTCCATTCCAAAAGACGCTATTTTCGTTGACATAGAGGCGCTGGAAAACGGCGGGCGAAAAATCAGCGGGCGCCGCCGCCTTGTAGACGCCGCCAAACTATGAACATACTTGCTCTGGATACGGCGACGCCGGTTTTGTCAATAGCTCTTTCCAACGGGGAACACGCATGGTATTTTGAGGCGGACGCCGGCAACAGGCATTCAGAAATCATCATGGATGCCATTGACATGCTTCTTTCCAAGTCGGGCATGCAAAGCAAAGACTTGGATCTGGCGGCCTGTATGAAGGGTCCCGGGTCTTTCACGGGTTTGCGGATAGGATATTCGATTGTGAAAGGGCTTTGCCTGCCGTCCGGCATTGCGATGGCGGCGGTGGGGACGCTGGACTGCGTGGCGTACTTCCGCAGAGATTGGAACGGCTTTGTAGTCCCGGCTATTGACGCAAAGAAACACGCATATTTTACAGCGCTTTTTGAGAAGGGCGTCCGGCTTTCGGAAGATATGGACGCGGGCGTTGAGCGCATTGCGGGCCTTATCACCGGCGCCGCTTCCCGCGCCGCATCTGAAAGCCCGGTTTTGCTTACCGGCGTTGACGCGGCGCCGCTCTATGAGGAATTGAAACGCCATCTTCCGGTGGAAAAAATGCATCTTGATGCAGGGTGTCTAGAAAATTGCCGTCAGGGTTACGCAAAAGCGTTGCTCGCGCTTGCGCCACGCCACATTGAAAAGAATCCTCTGTCCGCTCCAGAATACAAAAGGAAAAGCGACGCTGAAATAGAGGCGGGCAAGCAGGCGGAGCAAAGAGAATCCTTGCCCGCAACCGGCGCGGCAGGGCAACCGCCGGCATTATTTCCCTATTAGCAAGACATCCAAAGCCGGCGAGTTCTGGCAGGAACCTGCGCGGCTTTGGATGGTTCTTTTTAAATATTTTTTTAATGCTCGCCCGGTTTAACCGCCGGCTCAATGGCCCCTAGGAGGCGGGGTTCTTGTGTTGCGGCATCCTCTCTCCCACAACGCCCGCATAACGCCATACGGATTTTCCGCCCGTTAGTCTTGAACCCGCATTTTGTCTTGGCGGACTTCCCGCTTTCACAATGCGGACGGCGCCGGCCGCCATATCTTCGATTTTTACCGCGTTGCGCCCGGCGCAACTGCACAGTGGAACACGGCCATGAAAGGTTAAGAAAGAAATGTGTTTTTCAAAGCCTGTATAAGAGTCGCTCAAGAGCAATGCGGGGGGGGGGGGGGATAAACTGAAATGGGACTTTCACCCCGTCATTCTTGAGAAAAGAGGTATAGATTGCATTGGAACGCTTCGGCGCCGCGCCGCCATAAAACAAGCTCATTGCCATACTATATACACTATATGAAAGAAGGTCAAGTTGTTTTCACAGCATATCCAGATCTTTTCAAAAATCATGGCGCCATGCGGCTTAGGCGCGGGAAGGGGAATCCCGGTATACAGGCGGCTTCAAAACCGTCTCACTCCATATCTCCGTATTGCGCCGCGCAGAGCTGGTGGTATGCGCCTTTTTTTGCCATAAGTTCCTCGTGGGAGCCGCTTTCGATGATTTCCCCGTTGTTGACGAACATGATGCGCGAGCAGTCCCGAATGGTTGAAAGTCGGTGCGCTATTATGAACGAGGTGCGCCCCTTCATCAGGGTTTTGATGCCTTCCTGCACAAGTTGCTCAGTACCGGTGTCAATGCTGCTCGTGGCTTCATCAAGGATGAGGATTCGCGGGTCGGAAATCAAGGAGCGGGCAAAGGCAAGAAGCTGTTTTTCGCCGTGGCTTATGCCGCCGCCCCGTTCCGTAACAATCGTTTCGTAACCTTGAGGCAATTTTTCGATGAAAAGATTCGCGCCGATGAGTTCCGCCGCAGCCCGCGCCTCCGCGTCAGTGGCATCAAGTTTGCCGTAACGGATATTGTCGGCGATAGTACCGGTGAAAATAAAGCTGTCCTGTAGCATGATGCCCATCTGTCCGCGCAGGGACGGTATGGTCAGCTTCATAATGTCAAACCCGTCAATGAGTATTCTGCCCTGTTCCACGTTGTAAAACCGTGAAAGCAGGTTCACGATGGTTGTCTTGCCCGCGCCTGTTGGACCAACAAGGGCGATGCTTTCGCCCGGTTCCGCTGTGAAGGACACGTTTTTCAACACCTGATGCTCCTTGTCATAACTGAAGCTCACGTTTTCAAAGGCGACATGCCCCCGAATCCGGGGCAACTCTTTTGCATCGGGCGCATCTTCGATCATCACCGGTTCGGCGAGCGCGTCAAAAATGCGATCAAGGTAGCTCATGCCCGTAACAAAGGTGTTGTAAATGCCCGCAAGGTTGATAATGGGTTGCCAGAAACGCCATGCGTAGTTGCCCATAACGAGGAGCATGCCGAAAGTCGCCACAGGGCGCATCCAGTAAGCGCCGCAGATGTAGACAAGCGAAAACACGATCTGGCTGATCGTTTCCGAAGTGAACCACACCGAGTTGCTGATGTAGATCGCCCGCATCCACTCGACATTGCGTTCTTTCGCAAGCCGTGCAAGAATGCCGCTGTTACGCTCTTGCCGCCCGAAAGCCTGCGTCACCTTTACGCCGTCAAAGGACTCCTGTACATAGGCGTTGATATTGGAGTTTTTGTTGGACACCCGTTGCCACGCCCTGCGCTGTCTTGTCTTGGTGAGCCACATGAAAAAGGCGAGTATGGGAAGCCCGGTAATGGTTACGCTTGCAAGCTGCGGGCTTACCTTGAACATAAAGAACATGATGAAAAAGATATTGAGCAATTCCACGATAAGGTTCAAAATGCCGTTTGAAAGCGCGTCTGACACGCTATTCACGTATGGCACAACGCGGACGAAAATTTTTCCGTGCGGACGGCTGTCATAATAAGAAAAGGGCAGTTTCTGTAAATGCGCGTAGAGATCGTAGCGTATATCGTGGATGATGGTCTGCCCCGCCTTTGCTACAAGCAGGTTTCTGACAGTTCCAAAAACGATGCTGATGACTATCGCGCCCGTTACAAAGAGAGCCATAGCGAAAAGCTCTTGAACGTCCTTATTGGGTATGGAAACGTCAAGGGCATGCTGTATGAAGAGCGGACCCGTAAGTCCGATAAGGCTGCTTGAGACGCTCAACGCCAGGGCAAGCGACATGCGCCACTTTACCCTGACTAAATATTTGATGCAACCCTTGAAATTCGCCAGCGATATTTTCTCGTCCAGGTACTCATCGACGTCATAGCGGTTGCGCCGATCCTGCGCTTGGGTTTGTTGTTTGGCTTTTTTCATACTTCCTCTTGTGACGGCGCGCCGTATTGCAATGTCCAGATATAATGGTAGAACCTTTTGTTCGCAAGCAACTCTTCATGCGTTCCTCGCTCAATGATGCGCCCCTTGTCCATGACAAGAATAAGGTCGGCGCCCCGGAAACTGCTGATGCGCTGGGCGATGATGATTTTGGTGCATGGAAAGTCAAGGCGACGGAGCCGCTCCTGAATGTACCGCTCGGTTTCGCTGTCGACCGCCGATGTGGTGTCGTCGAGAATGAGAACCGCCGGTTTCACCGCGAGAGCGCGGGCAAGGGAGATGCGCTGTTTTTGTCCGCCGGACAGCCCTACGCCGCGCTCCCCTACGAGGGTGTTGTAGCCGTCTTCCATTGCGCTGATGAAACCGTCGGCATCCGCCTGGACAGCCCTCATGCGTATAGAATCATGGTCAAGATCGGGTCTTCCATAGGAAATGTTGCCTTCAACCGAATCGGAGAAGAGGAACACATCCTGCATGGCAAGCCCCACACGCCTGCGCAACGAGGAAAGCGTGTACATATCGACGCTCACTCCGTCAAGCGTCACCACGCCGCTTGTCGGTTCATAGAAGCGCAACAACATATTGATGAGCGAGGTCTTGCCCGCGCCCGTGCTGCCCAGTATGCCTATGGTTTGACCCGGCTCAGCCTTAAAAGAAATGTCTTCAAGAATCGGGTTTCCATCAATGGAAAAACACACCTGTTTAAACTCAATGCGTCCGCATGGGCGGATGAGCTTGATGGCGTCCGGTTTGTCCACAATGCGGCTCTTTGATTCAAACACCTCAATGATCATGGCGACGGCGGCGTGGAAACGCTGCAAGTCCGCGAGAAGCATGCCGAGCATGCGCAGGGGGTTTGACAAAGCCCATGTCAGCGAGGAAAACGCCATATATTGACCGGGCGTCATGCTGCCGTCAATAAGGAAAAGCCCGCCCACGACAAGGGTGATGACCGGCAGCAATTGACTCAACAGATCCAGCAAGGGCTGGTATTTCGCGGATATAGTTGCGTTGCCGTAACTCGTATCGCGGTAATCGGCGTTATGGCGCTCAAACTGCTCTTTTTCGTATTCCTCACGGGCAAACGCCTTGACAACGCGGTTGCCCCCGATGTTTTCCATCACCTTGGCGCTCAACTCGGTGAGCTTTTTACGCAGAAGCATGGTGCGGGGACGGAAACGCCGGATAAAACGGTTGCTTATAAACAAAATGACGGGCGTTGTCACCGCAAGGCACAGCGCGAGTTTCCAGTTGATAAACAACAAAAAAATAAGCGCCGAACCGAACAGGGAGATCGAGTCCACCATTTGGTAAGAAATCCACGCGAGAGAATGGCGCGCCATTTCAAGATCGCTTGTCATACGGGTCATCAAGTTGCCGGTGCGAAACTGATCGAGGAATTTGTAGTCCTGATCCTGTATGATGTCATACATGCGCTGTCTTATGTTTGTCATTACGTCTGTGCTGTTCAGTTCCAATATGACAATCATGAGGTAGCGCAGACTCAAGCGTAGAACCTGCACAATCAACATAACCCCCAAAATACGGAACAACGGCTCCGTATTTTGGGGAAGCACCACATCATCAATCAGACGTTGCGAGAGCATAGGATTGATGATGATCATTGCTGAGGAAAAAGCGGACAAAATCAACCCCGCAAGGAGGTTCAGCCGCTTTTTCCCCATGTAATGAAGAAGCCATTTAACAGGAGACAAGTTACGCCCACTTAATGAGACCCGTGCGATACGGGTGAATCAACGCTTCATGTTTAGGCAGAAGGCGCACGGTGTGTCCTTGCATACCCGTATTGGCGCATTCGATCTTCACCTGATATTCAAAGATTGATCCGTCATGCCCCACCGCTTTCATGGGCGAGCGTCCGGCGTTTAGAATAAAACCGCCGCTCGACATTGCGCCGTAGTACAGCTCGATCTGGACTTCGTTAGGCGTAAGCCCGCCCAAGTCGATAAACGCGGTTACCGTCAGGAAATCCCCCCTCTGCATAACCGGTCTTGCGTTAGATTCAATGCGGATGATGGCAAGCTGGCTCCAGTTTTGCCTGAGTTTTACAAGGTACGCGGCAAGCGATTTTATATCGGTGAAATTATCCTTCGCCATGTCTTTATAATTCTTTAGCGCCGGAAAATAGAAGTTGTTTGAATAATCCATGAGCATGCGGTGGCAGGACATGGATTGCCCGATCTGACTCATGCTCGCCTTCATTTTTTTGATCCACTCGCGGGGCAGTCCGTCCCGTCCGCGCTGGTAGAAAAGGGGAACGATGTCCCGTTCCAACAGATCGTACAGGGCTTTGCTTTCGATCTCGTCCTGTAGGAACGTGTCGGTGTACTCCTCTCCCTGCCCTATAGCCCAGCCGGCTTCAGGCGTGTAGGCTTCGTCCCACCAGCCGTCCATGATGGAACAGTTGAGTACGCCGTTCATCGCCGCTTTCATGCCGCTTGTGCCGGAGGCTTCGAGGGGGCGGCGCGGCGTGTTAAGCCATACGTCTCCGCCTGACGTGAGGTATTTGGCTACCGTCATGTCGTAGTTCTCAATGAACACGATGCGGCTCGTAACGTCGTATTTTTCCGCAAAGTGTATGATGTCACGGATGAGATCCTTGCCGGGCAGGTCATGGGGATGGGCTTTTCCCGCAAAGATGAGTTGGACGGGTTTGTTGTTGTCTTTAACAAGCTTCAGGAGCCGCTCTGGATCCCGCAGCAACAGGTTGCCGCGTTTGTAGGTCGCAAAACGGCGGGCGAAACACAAGGTGAGCGCGTACGGGGAGAGCGCGTCCTCCGCCTGTTGCATACGGCGCTCGCTTTCGCCGGTGTGAGCCATGCGCAGCTTTATCCTGTTGCGGACAAAAGCCACTAGCCGCTCCCTACGGCGGTCGTGCGTCCGCCACAACTCTTCATCGGAAATATGATTCATTTTGTTCCATATTGAAAGATCGCTCGGCATATCCTCGAAACGGGGTCCGAAATACCGGTCAAGCAAGTCTTTCATGTCATTGGACAGCCATGTGCGGGGATGTACGCCGTTGGTGACATGGTGAATGGGAATCTCGTCAAGCGGAAGCTGGGGCCACAGACCCTTCCACATGGCGCGGGACACAACGCCATGCAGTCGCGCGACGCCGTTCGCGTATGCGGCGAGCTTCAAGGCAAGCACTGTCAGGCAGTACGTCTCGTTGTCGTCATCGGGGTTGATGCGCCCAAGCGCGAGGAAGTCTTTCCAAGAAACGCCAAGAATGCGAGTCCAGTTCTTGAAATATTTTTCCATAAGTCCAATGTCAAAGCGTTCATTTCCCGCCGGCACCGGCGTATGGGTGGTGAAAATATTGGTGGGCCACACGGCTTCAAGGGCTTCATCAAAGCTGAAGCCTTTTTCCGCTATGCTCTCACGCATACGCTCAAGACCGAGAAACGCGGCGTGCCCTTCGTTCATGTGCGTTACCGCCGGATTGATTCCGAGCGCCCGCAACGCCCTGATGCCGCCTATGCCGAGCAGGATTTCCTGCCGAATGCGGGTTTCCTTGTCGCCGCCGTAGAGAGCCGCGGTGATGTCGCGGAGATCCGGGGCGTTTTCATCAATATTGGTGTCAAGGAGGAAGAGTGAGGAACGCCCGACTTTGACCTCCCAAATCTGGGCTACGGTGTTCCGTCCGGCAAGATCAACGCATATCTTTATAGGCTCGCCTTTCTTGTCAACTTTTTTCTCAACCGGCATGTTGTACCAGTCGTTTTCCGGGTAGGATTCCTGCTGGAAGCCATCGGCGTTGAGCTTCTGCACGAAATAGCCTTGCCGGTAGAGAAGCCCTATGCCTACCAACGGCAACCCCAGATCCGAGGAGGTTTTCATGTGATCGCCTGAAAGGATGCCGAGACCTCCCGAATAAATGGGAAGACTCACATCCATGCCGTATTCCATAGAAAAATACGCCACAACATCTCTTCTGGGACCCTTGTACCACGTATCTCCTTTTTTATATTTAAGGAAACGGCTGTACACATGATTCAAAGCCGCAAGATACGAATCGTCCGCCGCTGTTTTGGCGAGCAGTTCCTGACTAACCATGCCCAATGTGCGCACCGGATTCTGCTGGGATTGGAGCCATGCATCGTCATCCAAACGGATAAAAAGCTGGACCGCGTCAAAATTCCATGATAGCCAAAGGTTTCGGGCTATTTCTTCCAATGGTTTTAGGGCATTGGGAAGTTTTGGTTTTACTGTGTATGTGGAAATATTCATATTCTACAGTCTATGCTTGTATTTGAAAATTGTCAATGCGGGCGGACGGGGCGTTCAGGTTTTCTATGCGGTCTTTTTTAACAAGACGATGAGAAATGCGGCATGCGCCGGAAGTCGCTTAGATTCATTATAAAAACATCGGCGCCGGCGAACAATTTTTTCAAGAATTTCTGAGAATGCGCGTGAAAACAGCTTGACACGCTTTCATGCGTTGCGTATAGCGCGCGGCGCGTATGATTCTGTTTCATTATGATTCTGTTTCATAAAGTAGCGGAATTTCCGCAAAACGGCTCATGTCGGCGCGGAAACAGGTTGACAAAAACAAATGATTGTCTATCGTTGCGGTTGTTAAAAGAGGCTTTGCATTTGACATTGAAGGAGGCGCGGCGTGGGAAGTTGCAGAGAAAGTGAAAGGCTGGCGGCTCATAAGGATTGCCCCGGCTATCGCCGGAAAGAAAGGGCATGCTGAAATGACAAGAGCCTCGAAGAACGCGGAAGAATTGTAAGAAATGGTTTTGCGCGGTCCGCTCGGACAACGCAAAAGACGCCTGTTACGGAAAAGGCGGTCATTTTGACCGCATGCTTGAAGCCAAAGACGCGAAAGAGCTTTTCTCCTTGTACCAAAAATATGCGTCGATAAATGATTGCGAGGACATTCGTCCGTATGTGGAGCGGCGCAAGTCCGGCGAAGCGGACGCGCTTTTCCCGGGAAAACCGAAGATGTAAGGAACCGGGATGGATACCCCTCACCGGACGGCGCTATCAGGAAGTCGCAAAAAAAATGAACCTGATTTGGCTCTATACGCCTATTAAAGACAAACCGAAACGTTTTACGGCAACACGCTTTCTATTGGGGGAAAGGCGGTTGAAGGGTCAGCGCCGGACGGTACGATGTTCGGCTCAATCTCCGGCGTCATGCAACAGGACATGCCGGCTTTTATGAAAACCTTGTATTTGGCGCCGGCGGGCGTCTTCTGGATTACGGATGCCCGTTGCTATGCGTTTATGCGCCTGGCTATTGAACGGGATATGGCGCTCTCGTGGAAACCACCGGCGTCTATTTTGAGAAAATCAAAATTTTTCGCGGACGGCGCGGTTTTTCACGGGTTCAGTTATGTAAGCGCCGAATGTAAGGCGGGCGTCGCGCTTAAGCGATACGAAGGGCGCCGCCGCCTTTGGACATAAAGGGCGCTTTGAATTCATTTATGAATCTGAGATTGAAAGCGAAAATTCGCGTGTTTGCCAGTTGAACGAAGTGAAAGCTGGCGAACGGCGTTGCGCGCCGGCTGCGAATTCTGCGGGGCTTTACCGGTCCAACTTGAACGATATTCTGGAAGTCGCCGGACGCCGCAATCAATTCCCTCAGAAATGCAATGGCGTCATCAATATATCGGATGGGAAGCTGCGAGCGCCGGTTCATAGATGCGGTTCGCGCGGCGGAGAAAGCCCTGTCCCTGCCGCTTAAAATTCATGTCCGTTCGCAACATTCGCGCCGTTTGTGTTATGGAATTTTCTCTTTAAATATGGTATTGTGTATAGTTAAGGTGAGTAAACATCAAGCGTCCGTAAAAAACGATTCTATTATAACCTATCTCAATATTTTTTTCTTTGCCGCTTTGGCGGCGGGAGCCGTGGCGCTGTTCAAACCTGTGGAAACACACCTGCATACGATGCTCGTCGGGTTCAGGAATGACGCCATGGGTATGGCGGAACGGGCGCTTAATAGAAAAATAGGCTATGGCTCCATGAGAACAACGCTTTTCAACATGCTTGATATACGAAATGTAACAATAGATGCGAGAAGCGCGGCGCCGGAAGGCGGCGGAGAACCGTTGCTCTCAATTTCCCGCATACGGGTTTCATGGTCGCTCATGGACATTCTCACCCTGCTGATGCAAAACAAGGCGGATTCCATCGGCAAATCCATTCATGTCGTGCGGATTGACAAGCCGGTGATCAATGTTGATCTTGAAAAAGACGCGGATATCCTCAAACTGCTTGCGGGGCGGAAGGATGCGCCGTTCGCGTTGAAAGATGCGCTCAACGAGAATGTCGCGTTGCTGATCAACAATGGGACGGTTCACGCGGCGTTGAGCGCCAGACCGCCGGAAGGCGGCGCGGGAGAAACGTCCGGAGCGGATGCCGGGTCGTTTACTCTTGACGCCTCCGGTTTGTATATTGACGCGAGGATAAAAAACAACCGGCTTTTCTTTGATGGAAGCTGCAAAGCGGCGGCGACATCATCAAAGATAGACGAGTTGCTCAACCGCCCCCTGCCTGTTTCCATGTCGTTGGATATTAAGGGATCGAGCGGACTTGACTTTACGGATATTGACGCAGGCGTTACGCTCGCATCTTTTTCAAGCCCCCTTATTGATGTTGCGCCGTTGCGTTTCAACCTGAGGCGCGATCAGGCGGCGTTGAGCGTCGCAAGCGCAAACGAGCGGTTTCCCTTTGACCTGTCGCTTGAAGGCGATCTTGCCGCAGGCAATGTTTCAGCGACAGTGATCGCCGAAGATTTTTCGCCGCAAGACCTCGTGTTTCTCAATGGGGAGCTTCAGCCATATCAGAAGTGGCTTGGCATAACGCTGTCGGGATCGGTTTCTCTTATGATGGAAAACGGCGGAGCGATTCAGTATGCGGGACATCTTTCCGGCGGCGTTCCGGACGATTTGCCCATAGGACGCGCTTCTTTTGCCATTGACGGAAGCGGGGACAACAATGCTATATGGTTAAACAACCTGTCGGCGCAAATGGAACAGGGAGCTTTCGGCTTCGGCGGGCGGATCGGTTTTTCGCCGTTCTCCCCAAACGGAACGCTCGCCGTGTCCGGCTTCACCCTTTCCGGCGCCGCGGACGTGAACACGCGGCTGAACATCACGACGCGGGACAGAACGATGCGGCTTTCGGGCGTTTCCGTAGAGCTTGGGAGCGTCTCGCTTGCGTCGCCGTCCGCATCAATTTATATGGGGGACGAGGGCTTGCGTTGGTCGGCGTCCGTAGATGAGGTGACAAACAGAAATAAACCCGAACCCACTGTGGAGGCGGTCGAAGCGGCGGGCGCTTTGGAAGGACATGGCGGGACAGACGCTGATGAAGAAGGCGGCGAAGATGCGATTCCCCGGAAGCGCATCCTTGTGGAAGGCGCCTACGATTACAATCCGCAGAACTTGGACGTAAGCTTGGCAATCAACGGCGCGACCGCAGCCGATGTTGTGGAAATGATCAAGCCATTCATCGCGCCGCCGGATTTGCCCGCTCAGGCGGAGGGCATTGTACATGAACTATACATTACAACAGAGCTTTTCGTTACAACGGATTTTACGCACTTATTGTACAATGCGCCTGAAATAAACCTGCGGCGCCGGAATGTTCAGGCGCATATCTCGCTTGCGGGCACGGAGCGGCGCATTGAGATGAATCAGATCCGCGCGGACTGGGGGGCGGGATCGCTGGACGGACTGCTTTACGCTGATTTTATAACCATGAACGCCATTTCTTTTGGAGCTACAGTTTTCTATAAAAACATCAGTTACAGCGTTGAAGGCATGTTCCGCAACGGAAATGAAGCGCGCATTCAGGGGTCTTACGGGCTTGTCGCGTCCATCGCCTTGAACGGACGCGCATTAACCGGTTCTATCAAGGCGGATGACGTTCCGGTTCCCATAGGACGGGCGGTTTCTTACGTCAGCCTCAATTCCTCATTCCGGTTTGATTCGCCAGAGTCTTGGACGGCGAATATCCTGTCTTTGAATCTGTCGAATATCGCAACGCCCGCCTCGCCGTCTTCAACAATACGCTTGTCCGGAACCGCGGATCAGGATCATGCGGATCTGCCCATGATTTCTTTTGACGACGGCTCGACGCTGACGGGAAACGCTTCTCTGCTGTGGGACAGAGATTTTTCCGATATTTCCGGCGTCATCGCCTTCCAGAACGAAAACGGCGGCGAACAGTACTACGTGGATATTTCGTGCGCCAATGTTTTTGGAAAAGGCGAGGAAAAACCTAGATACACGGTGTGGCTTACCGGAAGCGGGATGCGGCTCGCCCATTTTCTTGAACAGGACTACAAAATGGTGGCGTCGGGGAACGCGTACATGGATTGGGAGTCCATTGACGCATTCTCAGCGCGTGTCATGATTGATTCGCTTGACGCGGTGGTGTCCGAGTCCGCGGTTCATCTTAATGGGGCGGCTATGGCGGACAATGAAAAAATCAGCCTGAGCGGCATACAGGCGAGGTACGGCGGACTGCGGCTCGACATTCCCTCGTTTGCTGTGGATTTGGACAGCGTACGGTTGCCGCGCATGCTGATTGAGGGGAGCTTTTCTGAAATGGCCATTGACTTGGACTGCGGCATGGAAGCGGAATACGGGCGGATCGCTTCATGGCTTGACATTCCTCGTGTTATGGATGCGTTCAACGGAAAATTCTTTGTCAATACCGTCCGTTTGGATGTGTTGCAATCAACCGAGCCTTTTGACTTTGACTTTTCCCATAAAGACGGGCTTATTTCCTTTTTCGGGGGGCCATCAGGCATGATTCGTTTTCAAATTTCCGACAAGGGCAACTTTTTTGTGGATATTACGGCGCCGTCTCCGGTACGGGGGACTGTCGCCGGCGCCATTGCCAACGGCGACATCGACGCGTTCACCTCCGATCTGTACGTTGATCTTGCGGCGTTGTGGCGGCTCCTGCCCCCTCAAAACGATTTTATCGTATCAGGCGGTTTTGTAACGGCTTCCATTGAGATACGCGGGCCCCTTGCGGCGCCGGAATTCTTTGGGCAGGCGATAGGCGAGAGCGTGGCGTTACAGGTTCCTCCGTTTTTGAAGCATCCCATTCGTCCGGTTCCCATAACCGTTGACATCACCGGCGCCGAAATGACATTCGGTCCCATACCCGCAGCCGTAGGACATGGGGCGGGCATGGTTTCCGGGTGGTTCCGGTTTGACCGGTGGATACCCAACGCCTTCATCCTGGACATCACGGCTCCCGCTTCCACGCCGATTCCGTTTGCCTTTGACATTATGGGCATTGTCGCGCGCGGCGACGCCGCCGGTACGTTGCGCCTTGCGCTGGAAGACAACAAGTTCAAAACCAGCGGCGACCTTACGGCGCAGGATACGGTCGTAACCCTCAATTTTGAGGAGCTTGAGAACCAGCCGCTCATGGATTTGAACAATCCCGTATCCTTTGTTACGGATATTACGGTGCGCAGCGGGCAAAAACTCGAATTTTTGTGGCCTACGGCGGATTTTCCCATCATACAGGCAAGCGCGGATTTTGGAGCTTCGCTCAAGATTGAAAACGACACGTCCACCGGCAGCCTCCTGTTGTTGGGCGACATTCCCCTTCGCGCCGGCGAAGTGTTCTACTTTGAGCGGAGTTTTTATCTTCAGGAAGGAACGCTGTCCTTTAATGAAAACGAGATACGCTTCGATCCGTATATTTCGGCGCGCGCGGAGGTCAGGGATCGTACAGAGAACGGACTCGTCACCATTTCGCTCATCATCGACAAGTCGCCGTTAAGCTCTTTCACCACGAGGCTTGAGTCAAATCCCGCTCTTTCGCAAGTAGAAATTTTTTCTCTCTTGGGGCAAAATATGACTGGCGCGTCTTCCGAAGATTCAGCCGGCGCAATGCAGAATCTCTTCCTGTCATCAAGCGCGGATATACTCTCGCAATTGTGGATCATACGGAACGCGGAGCGCCGGATACGGGATTGGCTGCATTTGGATATGTTTTCATTTCGCGCGCCCATAGCCCAAAACGTTTTGTCGATGGTGATTCTTGACTGGAATCAGGGGGCGAAGGCTGACCAGGGCGATTCAACTCAGAGAACGAACGGAGTTGGTAACTATTTTGACAATACAACTGTTTTTTTAGGTAAGTATATCAACCCTAATATGTTTGTACAGGGAATGTTTTCGTTGCGGGATGATGTCGGGCGGAATATTAATGGGGCGACGGTCGCTTTTGATTTGGGTATAGAACTGAAAACCCCCTTGTTCAATATACGGTGGAATTTTGTTCCTACGCTTGATCAGACGATGCTGAACCCAAAAAGTTTATTCGTGGATGATATGTCTTTTACTTTGACTTGGAGGAAATCTTTTTGAATTTTTTTTACTTTTTGAAAAAGCCGCTCATGTGTTTTTGTTTGATGGTTGCGGCTGTTTCTTTTTGTTGGTCGCAAGGCGCAGAATGGTACCAAGACAAACCCATTAAAGACGTTGTTTTTGTCGGGTTGCGCAATATCTCCGCATCTGATCTTGACGGCATAACCGCGTATTATAGAGGCAAGCCTTTCACCGATGAACTGTACTACGATCTGATCGGAAACTTGTACGCTTCCGAATTGTTTGATGAAATCAATCCCGATTTTATTCCCTATGATAGTGATGCAAGCTCAGTGCGCATCGAATTTACCGTAATTGAACGTCCGACCATCAGCAGAATAGAATTCGCGGGAAACAGCAAGGTGCGGCGGGGCGATCTGGCGGCGGCGATTTCTCTTAAAGCGCATGATGTGGCGAATCAAACAAAAATAAAAGCTGCGGAGCAGTCTATTCTCGACACGTACATCGCAAAGGGATTCCCCAACATCAAGGTGCGCTCCCAGGTCAAGGAGGATAAAAACAACACGGTGATCGTTACGTTCACCATCATTGAAGGCGAGAAGATAAGCATCGTGGCGTTCCACTTTGAAGGCAACAAGCGGTTTCCCTCCAAGGCGTTGCAAAGCCAACTCGTGTCCAAAACCAGGGGGTTGCTGAATGACGGGGCGTTCTCCGAGTCGAAATTGCTCGAAGATCGAATGGCAATCATAAAATACTATAGGGATCGCGGGTATATCGAAGTGAAAGTCACTCCCACGCCCCTCAGGGAGACGGACGAGAAGGGCGACGTGAATATGAGCGTTACGTTTTCCATTCAAGAAGGCGAGATATACCGTTTCGGCGGCGTCACCTTTGAAGGCAACGTCATCTTTTCCTCCGAAGAATTATCAAAACTGGTGCGTTCAAAACGGGACGAGATCGTCAATGGAACGCGCCTTGACTCGGATCTTGAGCGGATACGGGATAAATATTACGAGAATGGGTACATTTTCACCAATATAGATGTGCAAGAACGCAGTGAGAGCGGTTATTTCTCGTATCATATCGTTATTTCAGAGCGCGGGCGCGCCCACATAGAGCGCATACGGATTCAGGGAAATGAAAAAACCAGAGATAACGTGATCCTGCGCGAGATACCCATGCAAAGCGGCGATGTGTTTTCCAGAACGAAATTTATGGAAGCCATGCAAAACCTGTACAGCCTCCAGTTTTTTTCAAATGTGGCGCCTGACATGCAACAGGGTAGCAACGAGAACCTCATGGAGCTGATCTTCACGGTGGAAGAGCAGAACACCTCAAGCGTCCAACTCGGCCTTACGTTTTCCGGCACGTCAGACCCGAGGACATTCCCCATTTCCGGTATGCTCAGCTTGAACGACAGAAATCTGTTTGGAAACGGAAACAGCATTGGCCTTGAAATGAACTTTGCCACGGACATACAGAGTTTGGTTCTGAACTACACTCAGAATTACCTTTTTAATCTGCCTTTGTCATTAGGCTTTGATATAACCGTATCCCATGCGCTGCGGCAGGCGCCTATTGACAGTCTTCCGCCGTACTTCAACGGCGACGAAGATGATGCGTATCCTGATGGATTTGATTCCTATGCCGATTACTATAACGCGGGCAAGATTCCGCCTGACGAGTATCTTATGGATTACGATCAATGGCGGTTTTCCATGGGCGTTTCCACCGGTTACCGCTGGCCCATCATATTGGGAAACTTCGCGTTGGGGCGCTTTGGACTAGGCGGTGGCATACGCATAGGTTTTGTGTACAACAGTTATGACGCGGAAAAGTATCGTCCCTTTGATCCCACGATACGGAACAGAAACAAGCAGTTGACCCCTTCAAATTCCGTCTGGGGAACCATGTCCCTGGACAAGCGGGATATTTTCTATGATCCTACAAAGGGTTTCTATGTGATCGAGAGGCTTGGTTATTACGGCATTCTGCCCATAGAACCGGAGCATTATATAAAATCGGACACAAAGGCGGAAGTCTTTTTCACGCCAATTGATATTCCGGTTGGCAAAAGCTGGTCGTTTAGGACCACATTCGCCTTTCATTCCGGGCTTTCATTTATCTTCCCGGGTTTTACAGACGAAAAGCCTGTGGTTGAAAACGTAAACAAGCTCGCCATTGACGGCATGTTCAACGCCCGCGGCTGGAACAATGAGTATGCGAATAAAGGCTTCGCTATGTGGGAGAACTGGGCTGAACTGCGCATCCCCGTCATCCCGCAGGTGCTGGCGTGGGATTTCTTCTTCGACGCCGCTATAGTGCGTCCGGATTGGAAGACATTCTGGGCGGGCGGAAATGAGTTTCTTGAAAGCATGCGGTTCAGTTTCGGCGGCGGGTTCCGTTTCACCATACCGCAGTTTCCCTTGCGGTTGCTGTTCGCCAAGCGCTTCAGCGTTGACCGCGATGGATCGGTCAAGTGGGTGGGAAAACCGCAAGATTTTCCGGATGTGGTGCTGTCATTTGCCCTGTCAATGTATTGACGAGTTGAAATCTTGCATGATGGAAGGCGAGAAAAACTCAAGGCGACTTCAAGGCGACTTCAAACGGCGCGCAGGCGGCGTATTGCAAGCTATAGGGCTATCGCCCTATAGCTTGCAATACGCCCATCCGTGTCATCCCCCCAACAAAACTCTAAAGACAGGCATAATTTTTACGGTTGAAACGTTTGAACCCATTGAACGGCCGCCTGTTCCTCCGACATGATGGAGCGGACGCTGTATTATTGGACGCGGATGCGTCCGGCATAAAAGAAGGGGAGGGCGGCGGCGGGTTGCCGCGCGTCATAACCATCGACATAGTGAATTTTGATCATATAAAAACGAGAAGTTTCACACGGCGTTTCGGTTGCGGGAAAACAGCGCTAAAAAGTGAAGATATTATCGCAGCATTACAAAACAAACCGTTTATGATCCTCAACCTTTTTGATGTGAAGAGGCTTAAAAAAAGCGATCTAAACCCCACTTTTCCTCTTACAACTAAGGCGGCTTTTTCAAAATTTCATATTGAAAAAAAATACGTTTGAAGATAGATTAGATGTAAAGAAAAGGGCGAATTGCTGCGGGCTAGTCCGCTCTTTTTGAAAATTTTTCCAAAACGCGATCCGCCATCGGCGACATACGGTTGGCGATGGCGGGTCGAAAGCGCTTTGGGAAAAAAAATCAGAAGAAAAGAGGTGCATACATGAAAAAATGGCTGGCGTCCTTCTTGTTTTTCGCCGCATTTCTGATGCGAGTGGAAGCGCAACAACTCACCCGTTTTGCCGTAGTTGATATGGAAAAGGTAACCACGGCGTTTTTTAGAGATTCCAAGGCGTATCGGGATTACGAAGATCAGAAGACCAAGGTTCAAAGGGATTTGGAACAAAAAGCGAAAAATTTTACGGCTTTGAAACAGACGCTGTACGACGCTCAGAACAGAGGGGATACGGAAGAGGCGTTGCGGCTGAGAAACGAAGTCCTTAGACAGCAGGAGTACTTGCAGGAGTACGAGAGGACGGTTCGCGCTGAGCTTGAGTATCAGAGAACCCAGCTTACCCAATCCAACGCCTTTTGGCAACAGGTGAACAACGAAATCCGTTACATCGCCGAAAGCGAAGGCTACACCATGGTGCTGGATATTAAAATGCAGGGAATAATCTGGTATAGCGTTTCTGTGGATATTACGCAAAAACTTATTGAAAATCTGCGTTCAAAACGGTAGCGGGTGTCTCTGATTAGAATCCCTGAAAAAACAGGCAAAAAATGAAAAATGTTCAAACGCCCATGCTCGATCAGTACCGCAGGATTAAAACGGAACAGAAAGGCGCGATTTTGTTCTTTCGGTTGGGAGACTTTTATGAGATGTTCGCCGATGACGCGGTGGAAGTCTCCGGCTTGCTCAACCTCACGCTCACGAGCAGAAACAATATCCCCATGTGCGGCGTTCCGCATCACGCGGCGCGTTCCTACATCGCCCGCCTCTTAAAGCTGGGGAAAAAAGTGGCTGTTTGCGAACAGATCACCGAGCCGGGCAAGGGTCTCATTGAACGCAAGGTCGTGGAAGTGGTTACGCCCGGCGTCATTATTGACGAAGATTTCCTTGACAAGGGGTCTTCCAACTACCTTGCGTGCCTGTGCCGCGCAAGCGGCGGCGGCGCAGACGGCGTGTTTTCTTTCGCCTACATCGACATTTCCGCGGGAGACTTTTACGCCACCTCTTTTGATTGCAAAGACGCGGCGCCCAACATACGGCAGGAGCTTGAGCGCCTTCAAATGAGAGAAATAATAGTCCAGGAGTCCCTGCTCCATGACAACGCCATCGCCGCTGTGTTTGAGGAGCGGGGCGGCATGGTGATTAACCGCTGGGGAGACTGGCTTTTTGACCGGGAACGGAGCGTCAAGCGGCTCAAGCGGCAGTTCGGCTCCCTGAAAGGGTTCGGGCTTGACGATGATTCGCCAGAGGCGCTGTCCGCAGGCGCGTTGCTTGATTACCTTGATGAAACCACTGGCGGCGTCCGCAACGGCGTTATTCCCCACATCGCCTCCATCCGTCTCTACAACGACAGCGAATTCGTGTGTATAGACGAGTCGAGTCAGCGCAACCTGGAGCTTATCAAAAACCTGCAAGACGGAGACATCCGGTTCTCGCTGTTGGAGACGCTTGACGAGACCCGCACCGCGATGGGACGCCGCCTGCTGAAACGCCGGCTTTTGCAGCCCCTGCGGAACCTCGCCGGCATAAACAGGCGGCTTGATATGGTGGAAAAGCTTTACCACAATCAGAAGACTCTGGAACAAATACGGGACATATTGGGGAAAACCCCTGATCTTGAGCGGCTTTTGTCCCGCCTCGCTATGGACAAGGCGCACGGCAAAGATATGCTTGCCATAAAGAACGCGCTCGCTTCTTTCGAAACCCTTGAAGCGTTGTGTAAGGACTTTCTGTTTGAACAAGCCGCGGCGTCCTCCCTTACTAAAGATCAAAGCGTCCAGTTGAACAACGCGCGGGACATGCTCGCCTGCGGCTTGCGCGAAGACCCGTCCATCCTTCTTACCGAAGGGAACCTGATACGGAGCGGCTACAACGCGGAATTGGACAAGCTCCATGCCTTGCGGGACAACGGACACGGCATGTTGGAGGCGTATCTGGAGGAAGAACGACAGGCGACCGGCATTTCGAGCCTTAAAATCCGCTACAACCGCTTGATCGGGTATTATTTTGAAGTTACCAACAATCATTTGTCAAAAGTGCCAAAGCATTTTTTCAAGCGGCAGGGGCTTGCAAATGGAGAGCGGTTTTCAACGGACAAGCTGGCGAGCCTTGAGTCCGGCATTAACTCGGCTTCCGGCGAGATAATTGAATTTGAAAAGAAATTGTTCCTTGAGCTGCGGGAAAAGACGAAGGCGTGTTTGAAGGAATTAGCGTCGGCAAGCGCGCGCGTCGCCGAAGTGGATGCGGCCCAGTCTCTCGCCCGCGCCGCGACGCTCCGGCTTTGGACGCGCCCTGAGTTGCATGAGGGATGCGATCTGCACATCACCGAATCCCGCCACCCGGTGGTGGAGTCTCATCTGCCGCGCGGCGAGTTTATTCCCAACGACATACACCTTGACCGGAATGGCGTTGCGTTCGCGCTTATCACAGGACCGAACATGGCGGGCAAGTCGACCTACCTCCGCCAAGTCGCGCTCATCGTCATTATGGCGCAGATGGGGAGTTTTGTGCCTGCCGCAAAAGCCAAGGTTGGACTTGTAGACCGCGTTTACTGCCGTGTGGGAGCCTCGGACAATTTGGCGCGGGGCGAATCGACCTTTCTGGTTGAGATGAACGAGACCGCCTATATCCTGCATACGGCTACGGGAAAGAGCCTGGTCATCATGGACGAAGTGGGGCGAGGCACCGGCACGAAGGACGGACTCGCTATTGCCTGGGCTGTAAGCGAGGAACTCCTCGATGCCATTCAGTGCCGTACGCTTTTTGCGACCCATTACCACGAACTTTCCTCCATAGCGCACCCGCGCATGGCGAACCGTTCTATGGATGCGCTTGACAACGAAGGCGAACTTGTTTTCCTGCGGAAGCTCAAAGACGGAGCGGCGTCGGAGTCCTATGGTCTCCATGCCGCCCGTCTCGCCGGTTTAAGCGCGCCGGTACTTGAACGCGCCGGAGTCATCATGGAACGCTTGCAGGCGGATGAAACGGCGTTGCGAACCGCGTTGAGAACGGCGTCAAAAATGAGCGGCGCGGAGGAACAGGGCGTCTCCACGCCGCCGGCGGAATCGCCTCTGGCGGCGCCGGGCGGCGGCCAAAACACGGATGCGAAACGGCATGCATCCATTATCCGCGAGATTGCGGCTTTGGATATCAATGCCCTCACCCCGCTTGACGCGCTCAACCGGATGCACAAATGGAAGCGGCTGCTGGATCGCGGCGCGGTTAAACAGGACGCGGATCGCGGCGCGGAACGCCTGCGTAAACAGAAACCGGCGGCTGACGGCGCGGGTTTGTTTGAATTTATGTAAGGGTTCGGAGGGCTAGCCGTCCGAAGGCGCCATGTTTTGAAAAGCCGCCATACCTGCCGGCGCCCATATATTCGCCGCGTCAGTATTTTCGTTTTCTCAAAATTGAGGGAGCGTTTCGCATGACTATAATTTATACCTAAGAAGCTTTTCCCAAAACTAATCCGAACATGGTTCGCGTTTTGCAAAAAGCTCCTAATTAACTCTATTTTATCCATTGCGGGCGCGGAAGAAATGGCGGCGTCATTGCTGGTGAGATCGGCGGGCTTCGCGGCGCGACAATGCGGCGGCGTCAGCCGCCCAGGCCGTCATTGACGAACAAAAGACAAAATACCGGTAGGTTTTTAGGAGGGTTTATGAAAGACGGAAACGCGGTTCTTTTTAACCGTGATTGGAAATTTCTTTTGGGAGATGCG
>JAIROG010000106.1 GCA_031257675.1 Treponema sp.
GCTTGGCGCCAAACAGACTAAGGAGAAAGCGTTGCGCTACGACGCGGCCCTGGAGTCATGGATTATCAGGGTAATGAACGAATATATAGAGAAAATGTAACTGTTCACAGGCTTAGACCCTGCTGGGGTGTAAGATTAGACCCAGGGCAACAGCGCTTACTTTTTATGATCTGTTACATTCTCACGTTAAAAGACGGCGATAGCCGCCCTTGCGTTACTCAAAAAATAAAACTTCCCTAAATTGCGCGGAATTTGAAAACAGCCTCTAAAGAAGCGATGTCCCGCATGAATGTATGCGCCGTCTCCAGTTTTATTTCTGGAACAATTTCTTTTAACGCTACATACAATAATTCCGTACAATACAATTTATCAACATTGTTCAGATCAAAACCCCATTCAAACAGTGTGGAAACACCGGCTAAAATACCGGCGTCATCTTCATGTCCACACTCAATTCCTCACCCTTATCTATTGGCGCGTTGTCCTGTGTTATCGCCTATTTTGTTCCGGCGAGCGTACTGCCCGAAGCTGGAGATGCCGCCTCTGTCGCAAGCCAACAAAACCAATCCGAATGACAGCGAAGCGCCGCCATTCCCGCAAAAACAGTTTCTTTTTCATAACTATCCTCCTGAATAAAAAATGCCCAGCCGTAAAGCGGCGGGGCGTTAACCACAAGGAAATAAACACGCCTGTTATTTAGCAACAATTCCTTAGCGAACTGAAAACGCGCGGCTGGCAACGGCGGCGATTCAAGCGCGCGCCGAACCGCCGCTATGTGTTTCAATCGCCTTGCGGCCCGCATGGTTCGCGCCGGAGCGCGCCTTTGGGCGCCGTCTCATTTCGCCGCGATGTACTTTAGGAAGTTGCGCAATAGATACGTAAGCGCTACGGTTCCGAGAATCATCACCACAGACAAGGCGTTTATCACGGGCGACACGCCGAATCGTATGGACGAGTAGATGTACAAGGGCAACGTAGAGGAGCCGGGCCCCGCGACAAAGTAGGTGATCACAAAATCCTCTAGACTTATGGTGACGGCGGTGAGAAACCCCGACACGATGCCCGGCATGCATATAGGAATCGTCACCTTTAAAAGCGTTTGCAGTTCGGTCGCGCCAAGATCATGCGCCGCCTCAATAATGGAGAAGTCGAATTCATCAAGGCGCGCCATGACCATAAGAAAGACAAAAGGCAGGTTGAATGTAGTATGCGCTATGTAGATGGTGAGCAAGCCCAGTTTCAACTGGACGCCGGCGAAAAAGATGGACAAACTGACGCCGATGATGATTTCCGGCAAAATCATAGGAAGAAAGGAAATGGTCTGCACATAGTTTCGCAACTTGAAGCGGTGCCAGTTTACGCCAATCGCGCCCAAGGCGCCTATGACCATCGCCGTCGCCGCGGATGTCGCCGCTATGAACATGCTGTTCCAGAACGCATGCCACAGGTCGCGGGAGTGGAAAAAAAGCTGTTCGTACCAGACGAATGAAAAGCCGCTCCAGTTCATGCCCTTGCTTGCGTTAAACGAGTACAGAATCAGCACGAACAGCGGCAGAAAGAGAAACACAATGGTCGCAAAAAACACCATCTGCGAAAAGGAAACGCTCGGCTTTCTGATGGCCCTGCGCGCGTGTTTCGCCGCTTCGGTCTGGGGCTGCCCGATCTTGATTGACGTTATAACTTGATGGACTATGATTTTGATGTTCATTTCGCCCCTCCCTTTGGGTCGGGCGCATTCCGCGCTTCACGCTTTTGCAAGCCCATCATCACAATCACGCCGATAGTGGTGATAAGCGTAAGCGCCATGGAAATCGCGGATGCAAGAGGCCAGTTGCGGCTTTTGGTGAGTTGGTCGGCAATGGTGTTGCCGAGCATATAGGAATTCATGCCGCCCACAAGGAGAGGCACCGCATACGCTCCGAATATGGGGATGAAGGTGAACAGCACGGCGGTAAAAATGCCGCTCTTGATGTTTGGAAGCAAAATTCTAATAATAGCCATGAATTTGGTCGCGCCCAAATCTCGCGCCGCTTCTAGAAGCGAGAAATCGAATTTGTCTATGGTTGAGAAAAGGGGCAGTATGGCGTAGGGCAGGTACATGTACACCAGCACGAGGATCACGACCTGCTGGTTGTACAGAAAGTGTATATACTCGCTGATAAAACCCATTCTCATAAGAAACTCGTTCAGAAAACCGTTGTTGCCAAGAATATTCATCCACGCGAACACACGGATCAGGAAATTCGTCCAGAACGGGATGATAATCAGCAGGAGCAACAGGGTTTGATTCCGGCTTTTCGCCATAAAGTACCCGCAGGGCATGGCGATCAGAATGGTGATGATGGTGGCGATGACCGAAGCGCCGATGGTGCGCGAAGTGACCACAAGAAGGGTTGGGTTCAGCAACCCCTTGTAAGCGTCAAAGGAAAACTGCCACACGACCCCGCCGTACAAGCCCTTTTTGAGAAAGCTGTACACAACCACGATGGCAAGCGGCGCAAGGAAAAACACGGTGAACCACGCGCCCATGGGAAGCGAATACACCGGTCCAAAGTTGCGCTTCACCACAGGCGTTTTTTCGCCGCCAGAGGCGCCGCCCGCTCCGCTCCCGCCACGCGCCTTCCGTTCGCCGTAATTCTTCAGCGCGCCCGTCTTGCCGGTTCCGCAACAGGAACTCATTTCTTCACCTCAACGATGTACCCGTCGGCGGCGCTCCATGAAAGGTAAACCGAATCTTTCCATTCAATGTCCGGTCCCTCGTCAGAGTACTTTGAATGTTGTTTTATGACGCGGATGAGGGAGCTGGCTGTGGACGCGGCGGATTCGCTTGGGTTCATCACCTTGACGTAAAATTTAGTCTGGAAGCCCGAATAGATGGGTTCATCGACTACGCCTTGAAAAAGGTTGATGTCTTCCCGCTTTGACGGCGGCTTTTCCGTAGAAATGACGATTTTTTCAGGGCGCACGGTGAAGCTCACGGTCTGTCCAACCTCCACCGCGTCAATGGTGGTTACTTTCACTTTGCCAAGCGCAGGTATGTCAAGCTCGGCCATGTACTCAATGTCGCCGTTTTTGTCCGGCTTGTCGAGTTTCGTCACAGACGCGGCTACGCCGTCAAAGAGGTTTGTCTCGCCGATGAATCTCGCTACAAAATCAGTTGATGGGCTTTCGTAGATTTCATAAGGTGTGCCGACTTGCAGTACATCGCCCGAATTCATCACCGCGATGCGATCCGAAACCGACAGCGCCTCCGCCTGATCATGGGTGACGTAGATGAAGGTGACGCCTATCTTGTCGTGTATCTGATCAAGCTCAATGAGCATGTGCTGCCTGAGTTTCGCGTCAAGCGCCGAAAGCGGCTCGTCCAGCAACAGCACCCTCGGCTCATTGATGAGCGCCCGCGCAATGGCGACCCTTTGCTTTTGCCCGCCTGAAAGCTGGCTCGGCTTTTTCTGGGCATGCCCCTCAAGCTGCACGAGTTTCAGGTACTCCTCGACTTTTGGCTCGACGCTCTCTTTCGGGAGCTTTTTGATGCGCAGAGGAAACGCGACGTTCTCATAAACCGTAAGATGGGGGAACAGGGCGTAATTCTGAAAAACCGTGTTCGACTGCCTGCGATTCGGAGGATCCGAAAGCACATCTCTGTCGTCAAACATGACCGCGCCGAAATCCGGGCTTTCAAAGCCCGCAATTATCCGCAGGAGTGTAGTCTTGCCGCATCCTGAAGGACCCAGAAGGGAAAAAAATTCCCCCTTGTGAATAGTAAGGTTGATACTATTTAAAACCCTGAAATCACCGAAGGATTTAGACACATCCTTGATGATTACATCGCTTCCTTTCATAGCAAAACAATGCGATTTTTACGCCTTGTTGTCAAGTGGTTTTTAAAGAGAATTCCGCCTGAGAGAAAAAAATTGGAAACGTTGTCTTAAATTTATCGTAGCGGACGCTCTGTTCCCATCGAACTCACATTAAAACACGGGCGGGCGCCGGCGGGATCGCGCCGCCCGCCCGTCATTCCCACACCACTTCATACGCGAGCGGTTTCTCCAGGGTCAAAAGGTCGATCACCGGGACGACGAATTCCGCGCGCTTGCCGGAAAACGTCCCGCCCTGGGCGGAACGGACGGCGCCCGGAAAGTCAAGGGCAATGCTGATGGTCGCGCTTTCAAGCTCAGATGCAAGCGCATTGCCGAGTCCCCTGGCGTTTCTGAGCGAGTTATACGTAGCCTTGAGTTGCCGTATATAGTCGGCTTTGGTCAGGATGTACTGCCAGTCAGTCGTCAGTCCGGGCGCCATGAGGCAGGAAAGGTAATCCTCCGCGTCAGACGACAGGAGTCTCACGAACTGCGGGGCGGTCGCTCGATTCAGCGCAATGGAAAGCCGTCCGCCGCCAGTCGTTTGTTCGTACGTGATGAGCCGCTGGGTTTGGACGCCGGGCGCCGCAAGAAAATCGTTCGCCTGCGAGACGCTTACGCTTCCCTCTACGCTTGACGGCGTTATATTGCGCATGGACACAGCGGCGACGCCCTGGGCGTTCCGCATGGACAGCGCAATGCTTTGCGCGTCAAGAATGGGCGCCGCGTTTCCAGACACCGCGCTTACAAGCGCCGCAACCGATGGCTGCAAGGCGCTCTGAATCGTTATAACACCGGAGCCGTCTTCCCGCAACACGCCGCTTATCCGCCCTGAACAGGACGCAAAGACAAACGCCTGCGCCGCAAGCGCGGCGAACGCGACTCGCACGGCAAACGGCGGCGTCAGTTTGTGTTTCATCATGGCGATCTTTTCCATACGCATTCTATAAGAATAACAAGTTTTTAAGCGCATAGTTACGGGTGTATTGAAAATACGCCCGCAATCGGCTACTATCAGGACATGACATTGAAAGAAAGAAACGCATTCTTCAGAACCGGCGCCTGCGCCGCGGTGTTGGCGCTCACGGCGGTCACGGCTTCATCCGCGGGTATTTTCCGCGTAAACCCGCCGGCGTATCAGGTGGCGGTTGAAGACGCGGTTCAAAGAGCGCCCAGCCCCATTTCACATATTCTGCGCCCTTCGGCGCGCGGAGTCTTCGCCTCCATAATCATATCGGCGCTTTACGCGCTTGCGGCTATTATATATATTTACCGTTTCTTTGAAAAAACTCAATCTCCCGAAATACTGTACTTTAGTTTCTTTGTCTCGTCCTTCGCTTTTGAAGCCTGCCGCGTGATGATTCCCTTTGCCCATGTCAATGAGCTTGCCGGCATATACGTGGTTATCGCCGGCAAGACGTTGTTTTTCGGACGGTATTTTGGCGTTTTGTCGTTGCTTGTGGCAGGCGTCTATGCGTCGGGCTTCAACGCCCAGATACAAAAATACACTATTATCATACTTATATCGGTGAGCGTCATATTCGCCGCTGAAGCGCCCATTGATGGTTTTTCATGGGACGCCGCGCTTAATGTGACAAACGGGTATGCAAAGCTCTTCAAAACCGTTGAAATGAGCGTCGCAGTGATTACGCTCACGAGTTTTCTCATTTCCACATTGACCAGGGGGAGCAATGCGTACTTTTTTATCAGCGCCGGCGTTTTGTTGGCACTCGTGGGACGGGGTTTCCTGCTCAACGCGGATACGTGGATCGCGCCCATACTTGGAGCGCTGTTTCTTGGAACAGGCACATGGCTTGTGTGTACCAAGTTGCACAGCGTGTATCTTTGGTTGTGAGGGCGGATATGCGTTTTTCTATTATTGAGTACAATTCTGACGGCGCATGTCAAAAAAGCGCCGAACCCATTGAAGCGCTGTTGACGCGGCTTGACTCGCAGAGCGGCTTTTCGGGCGTCACTTGGATCAATGTCGATGGGCTTGAGGATGCCGAGTCCATCAACAAACTTGCGGAAGCCTACCATATTCATCCGCTTACGGTGGAAGACATTCGGGATGTGGGGCAGAGGCCCAAGGTTGAGGATTTTGAGAACTATCTTTTTATCACATTTAAGGCGGTGAACCGCGCGTGCAGCGAAGAAAATAGGTTTGAGCAGATAAGCATGATCCTTACCGGGGATACGGTGATCACCTTTCAGGAGTTGCCCGGCGATTCGTTTGATCCGATACGGCGCCGCATTCTGGGCAACGCCGGCAAAATCCGCAGGTCGGGCGCGGATTACCTTGCGTACGCGATAATGGATTCCATTATTGACGAGTATTACCTGACTTTAGATGATTTGACCGGCGCCATAGACGAGTTTGAGGAGCGGGCGTTTGATGAAACCGATGAATCGCTCATGCCCGATTTTCAAAAGGTGAAACAAACCCTTATCCGCGTAAAACGAGTGGTGTCGCCTTTGCGTGAGAGCCTTGCGGCGCTTATGCATCTGGAATCGCCGCTCATAAACCCGGATTTAAAGCCGTTTCTCAAAGACCTGCACGACAATGTGATGCAAGCCGCCGAAACTGTGGAGAACTGCCGCGAACTCCTTGCCGGCGTCATGGAAATCAACCTCGCCACCATGTCAACCCGCATGAACAAAGTGATGAAGGTTCTCACCATTATTTCAACCATCTTCATTCCTTTGACGTTTATCGCCGGCGTGTACGGCATGAATTTCAGGTTTATGCCCGAACTCACTTGGCGTTACGCATATTTCGTTGTGTGGGGAGCGATGGCCGCCATTGCCATAGGGATGCTGATCTTTTTCAAGCGGAGGCAGTGGCTGTAAAAATGCGCATGCTTACAAGCGGCGATAAAGACATCCGCATTGCCGCCGAAGCGATCAAAGCCGGGCGGCTGGCGGCTTTTCCCACGGAAACCGTGTATGGACTGGGCGGCGACGCCTTTAACGTTTCCGCTCTGGCGCGAATCTTTGAGGCGAAGCGGAGGCCGCGTTTTGATCCGCTCATCGTACATATCGCCGATCTGTCCACGCTGAACATGGCGGCTGATGTCGGAAGCCTCCCCCGCTCCCTGAGGGCAAAACTCGACGTGCTCTGCCGGAATCTGTGGCCCGGACCCCTTACGCTGGTGTTGCCGAAACAAGCGTCCGTTCCGGATCTGGCGACAAGCGGTTTGCCAACGGTTGCGGCGCGTTTTCCGTCCCACCCTGTGGCCCAAAAACTTATCCGCTATTCAACCGGCGCCATCGCGGCTCCAAGCGCGAATCCATTCGGTTATTTAAGCCCGACGAAAGCTAGCCATGTACAGGAACAGTTGGGAGAACTGGTTGATTTCATTATTGACGGCGGACGCGCGGGTATAGGCGTTGAATCAACGGTGCTTGACCTTACGGAAGAGCCGGCGCGTATGTTGCGACCGGGTGGCGCGCCCCGCGAGGCGATTGAGGCGATTATCGGTCATGTGGAAACGGGGTCTCCACCAGCGCCACATTCCGCGCCGCAGGCGGCGCCGCATTCGCCGGGTCAACTTGCGAGCCATTACGCGCCGAAAACGCCGCTTTTTCTGCACGACGCCAACGCCATGCTGGGACTCTCCTTTTGCCCCGATGAAGCGTACCTTTTTTTTGACGAGGAAACACGCGGCGCATGGAACATGCGGAACATGCCGAATGTGTTCGGCGCGGACGGCGACGGGCGCATATTCACGCTCACGCATGGCGCGGACAAAGGAACGGCGGACAAAACCCTCGAAGCCGCAGCGAATTTGTTTGACATTCTGCACATCATCGACAACGCCAAGCCGTCCGCCATACACGCGCAAAAATCGCCGGATATTGGGCTTGGCGCCGCGATCAACGACAGGCTGACAAGAGCGGCGGCGAAGCGGAATTGACGAGGGGCGCGTCGGCTTGCCCGCCGTTACGCCGCAGTCGCGCGGATATATATTGGATGCCGGGAAATGAAAGTTTTG
Source organism: Treponema sp. (assembly GCA_031257675.1). GTDB lineage: Bacteria > Spirochaetota > Spirochaetia > Treponematales > Breznakiellaceae > JAIRKH01. The sequence continues at coordinate 7,853 of JAIROG010000106.1, forward strand.
GCCTACGGGCTGGTTTTAGGGGTGTTAGACTAGTCAGGTTATAACCGCACGGAAGCCAAATAGGACGCGGCGTTAGACCCACTGCGAATGAACCATCTATCGAATTTGTTCGACAACCCAGTTGGTTGTCGAACAAATCTTATTAATTCACAGCTTTTTTTAATTCATCCGCCTTGTCCGTCTTCTCCCATGGGAATTCGGCGCGTCCGAAATGACCGTAGGACGCGGTTTTGCGGTAGATGGGGCGGCGGAGATCGAGCGTTTTTATGATGCCCGCCGGACTCAAATCGAAAACCTTTTTGACCGCTTCCTCAATGTTTCTTTCCGGAACAACGGCACTGTCGAAGGCGTCCACCATAACCGACACCGGGAACGGCACGCCGATGGCGTAGGCGAGTTCAACTTCGCACCGCTCGGCAAGACCAGCCGCCACGATATTTTTCGCCACATACCGGGCTATGTAAGCCGCGGAGCGGTCAACCTTGGTTGGGTCTTTGCCGGAGAATGCGCCGCCGCCATGCCTGCCCATGCCGCCGTACGTGTCCACAATGATCTTCCTGCCCGTGAGTCCCGTATCGCCGAATGGTCCGCCGATCACAAAGCGCCCGGTTGGATTAATGTAGTACTTGGTGTCCTTGTCTAAAAGCCCTGTGGGTTCAAGGATCGGTTTAATGATGCGATCGACAACCGTAGACTTGATCTCGTTGTAAGGGATTCCATTGTCGTGCTGGTGGGAAATCACCACCGCATCGATTCTGGTTGGTCTGCGCCCTTCGTATTCAACAGTCACCTGTGATTTCGCGTCGGGACGCAGCCACTTGATGGCTTGGCTTTTTCTGAGAGCCGCGGCCTTGAGCAACAATTTATGCGCCAGCGTAATGGGCAGCGGCATAAGCTCTTCCGTTTCATTGCACGCATACCCGAACATCATGCCTTGATCGCCGGCTCCCTGCATGCCCTTGTATTCTTCAAGACCCGTACCGGAAACGCCTTGACTAATATCAGGGGATTGGCTGTGGATCATATCCAACACAGCCATTGATTGGCAATCCAACCCGTAAGCCGGATCGGTGTAGCCGATCTCCTTTGTCACTTCCCGCACAATATGCTGGAAGTCTACAAACGTTTTGGTGGTAATTTCACCGCCAATAAGCACCAGTGAAGTCGAAGCGAAGGTTTCGCATGCGACGCGACTCTGGGGATCATCTTTTAAGCAGGCATCAAGAATCGCGTCCGAAACCTGATCACAAAGCTTGTCGGGATGACCTTCTCCCACGGACTCGGACGTAAAGAAAAATCGTCTTTGTTCCATTGTGATAACTCCTCTCATTTATTTCATCTGGGTTGCTATGACCCAAACGCTATGCAGAATACCACACTTTCCCCTCTTCGTATAGGTACGGCAACGGGTATAGACAAATGATTATAAAAAAACTAATATACACCTATGAAAAGTATGACCGGTTACGCCTACAAATCGCTGGAGCCCGTTGTTGCGGCAGCGACCGCTTCAACAGATGATGTGGCGTCTCTCTCTGTAGAGATAAAATCTTACAACAGCCGCTTTCTGGAAGTGTTCATCAATGCGCCCCCTTTTTTATCCGGACTTGAGCCGAAAATCCGTGAAATCGCAACGGAAAGCATTCATCGCGGCAAGGTTGAGATCACCATCAGGCTTAAAAGCGACGCATCTTTGTCAGTCTCCATCAATCATGAGGCGGCGAAAGCCTACTTGCGGGCAATCACGGCGCTTTCCGAAAATCTCCGTCTCTATGAGGATCCGTCTCTGTCCCTGCTTTTAAGCATGGAGGGCGTTCTGGAAACCGGTCAAAGCCGCAACAATGATTTTTACTGGGAAAAAATTGAGCCGATCTTCCGTTCCGCCATCACGCTGCTTAACAACGAGCGGACAAGGGAAGGGGAGAACGCCAAAGCCCATATACGTTCCCTTCTGGACTCTCTTGAAAAATCGCTTGAAACGATTGAGCGTTTCGCGCGGGAAGAAGACGACGCCTTAAAAGAGCGGTTGCGCGCGCGTTTTACAACTCATTTTACGGAGATAACTGGAGGCTGTCCGGCGGACACCGCCGCTTCCGCCGCTATAGAAAACCGGATATTCGCGGAAATCGCGGCGATGCTTGTAAAACTCACCATTGCGGAAGAAATCTCCCGCCTTCAATCTCACCTCACGGAATTTCGCGTGGAAACAGAGCGGAATCCGCATCCGGGGAAGAAACTCGACTTCCTGTGTCAGGAAATAAATCGTGAAATCAACACTATAGGCGCAAAAAACAGCAAGCTTGAGATGAGCATGGAGATTGTTTCCATGAAAGACGCGCTTGAAAACATCCGCGAACAACTGCGAAACGTAGAGTAGGCGGTTTTGGCGGCAAAAACAGCGGCGGAAAGCCGCCCGATGCGCATATCAATCAAAAATCTGTCTTTTTCTTACAGGAAAGCGCGGCAGGCGGCAGGCGCCGCGCAAGAAGAAGCCGCGCTTAACAACGTCAGCATTGACATCAGGGCGGGCGAATACATCACGCTGCTTGGCGAAAACGGCTCAGGCAAAAGTACGCTCATATCGTGCATTAACGGACTGCTTGCGCCTCCGCCCGGCGCTATTGCCGTGTTCACGCCGGAGGGCGCCCAACTGGACCCGGCTAACGAAGCGCATCTTGAGCGCATCCGCTCCCTTACCGGCATGACGTTGCAGAATCCCGATCTGCAAATCATCGGCTGCACGGTGGAAGAAGACGTCGCGTTTGGACCGGAAAATCTTAATCTTTCTAAAGCCGAAATCCAATCGCGCGTTACGAACGCCCTGCAAGCGGCCGGACTTCTCCATCTCCGTGACCGCGCCCCGCACCTGCTTTCCGGCGGCGAGAAACAACGCCTCGCGCTCGCGGACATCCTCGCCCTTGACGCGAGCGTCCTCATCTTTGACGAGCCGACGTCTATGCTTGATTCATATTCCGCGAAGACCATCCTCGATCTCTTCGATACGCTCAACAGTCAAGGCAAGACCATTATTCACATCACCCACAATCATGTCGAAGCCCTGCGTTCACGGCGTTCCATCGTGTTGCGCGAGGGGAAGGTGGCGTTTGACGGTGTTCCTGAAGCGTGGGACGAGTTGGAAGAATGGCGAGCGGCGTATGCCGGAAAAAGCGTCGTCTTTTCCGGTTTCTCCGGCGCTTCCCCTCATTCCCAGCCGCCTGCGGCGGCGCCAGCGGCGGTACAATTTTTCTCGGCTTTCCATCAGTACCAGCGCCCTGCGGCGCGCTCTATCACCGGCATACACGGCGTTTCTTTGCGCATCCCCCGCAACAGTACGACAGCGGTTGTCGGCAAAAGCGGCTGCGGCAAAACCACCCTGCTCAAACACATCAACGCGCTGCTCCTTCCCTCTTCGGGCAATGTCGTCACGCTGGGCGCGGACACGCTTGACAAGCGCGTCAACCTCCGCAACCTGCGTTTTAAGGCGGCACTTGCCATACAGTCGCCGGAAAGCGCGCTCTTTGAACGCTATATCGCGGATGACGTCGCCTTTGGACCGGAAAACGCGGGGCTTAAAGGCGCGAAGCTTGTTCAAAGAGTGAAAACCGCGATGGAGGCGTCAGGGCTTCCGTTCGCCGCGTTCGCCGACCGCGAGACAACCTCCCTGTCCGGCGGCGAAAAACGCCGCGCCGCCCTTGCCGGAGCGCTTGCCATGGACAGCGAAATCCTTTTGTTGGACGAGCCGCTCGCGGCCCTTGACAACAAAAACAAACGCCACGTCATGGAACTTATTTTTGAGTGCCAGGCAAAGGGCAAAACCATTGTCGTTACAACGCACTCGCTCGAAATGGCGGCGTTTTTTGATTATGTAGCCGTTATGGACAAGGGGCGGCTCGCCGCCTTTGGTCCGCCGGAAGCGGTGTTCGGCGAACTCTGGAATCCGGACTGGGGGCTTGCGGCGCCCAAACTCCAGAATGCGCGTCCCGCTCCAACGTACGCTCCAGCGCGACCTGACGCGCCGCCTGAGCCGCCCGCGCAACCCAGACGCAGGCGCAAAGCTGGGAAGCCGTTTTTCAGAACCGCCTCTTTTAGGGGCTTTATTGACATCGATTCGCCTTTACGGAACCTTAAGCCGCTCGTGAAAATGGCGGCGCTTTTTGCGGCCGGAACGATTTCCATCGCCGGTTCCCTGTACGCGCCGCTTGTTGTGTCGCTCATTGTGATCTTAAGTGGAAAATTGTTGGGCAAAATCGCATGCAAAACCCTGCTTCGGAGCGTGTTTGCGGTACTGCCCTTCCTTCTTTTATTTGTTTTCTTGCAAACCGCGTTTTTATGGGGAAATGACTCCAGCCCCATTCTGTTTCAGCCTTTTCAAACCGGTTTTTTCTCATTTTTTTCGATTACATCAACCGAACTTTACCGCTCGCTTGCGTTTATATGCCGAATAACATCGCTCATAGCGGCGCTCTCCCTTTATATCGCCGCAACCCCGTTGAGGGAAACGCTCTCGGCGATCAACACGTCGCTTTCCCCGCTTTCCCGGCTAGGACTTCCGGCGCGGGACATCGCCATGATGGCGGGCATAAGCATCCGCTTCGTCCCTCTTCTCACCGAGGAAGCAGAGCGGATCGTTACGGCGCAACTCTCGCGGGGCGGCAAACGCGGACTCCGAAGCAGCCTCGCCATGGTAGTCCCCCTCCTGCTCCTCAGTCTTGAACGCGCTGAAACGCTGGCAAACGCCATGTCGCTGCGGCTTTACAAGACTGGCGCGTAACGCGGCAAACGTGGAGCGAACAACCGCAGGCATGATTCTTTATCTTTGAAGCCGTTTCAAAACCAACTCTACCGCAGTTCGCATCTTGAAACAGCTTTATTATAGGAGAATTTTTGCCTTGTTTCAATGGAGAGGCGGTCCGGGGTAATTTCCGCGCCGTCATCATCGGGTTTGTCGTGAGGGCTGAGATGCGGGGGGCGAGCCCAGTCATGTCGGCGTTGGGAACGAAAGCGTGGCGCCGCGGGTCGCGGTTAGCTCGTCCGCTCCAACTCCATAGGCGTGAACGCCTCCGCCGAAAACAGTTGGCGAAAGGTCCGTTCCAGCCGGCGGTCATATACATATATCGAAAGAAGTCCGCGGAACGCCGGTCATAAAAAGGCTGCGCCCGGAAGCGCAGGACGCGGGCAAGGTGTTTTAAGTCCGCGGATTCGGCTTTGTCAGCGTGGCAATTCACGATTTTAGCCGGAGCGTTCCGGTTGTGGCGGGGATACAGGGGCGGCGTCGCGGCTGGAATTTCCCGGGAAAGGCTATTATGATATGAGATAGAGACATTGAAAGTCCTAGTATAGAAGCGTGGGGAGACAGGATAATGATGCTGGAAAACTTTATGCATAGCAAGGACAGAATCAGACGTTGGAGCTTTTGGAGCAAGGTTGCAGGCTTGAGCAAGTCAAAGCGAAACTCGCCCAGGAGCATGCGAACAGGCGGACTGAAAAAGAGGAACGCCTTTGTCAGTAAGTCGGAAAAACCGGCTAAACTATTGCGCAGTTTTTAGCGTTTTCCTCATGGTGACGGAGCCGCTTTCTTCCGCACGGAAAAGAGAGCGGAGAAAACGGCGTGAGCGTTGCGGTTGGCGCCGGCTGGCTTGGCCAACACTACATCCAAAGGATGCGCCTTCAAAAGAGCGGATCGGTTCATTTTTTGGAAAATAGTGAAGAAATATGCTTGACAACCATCCGAAAAGGATATAGTATTCTTTATTGGCATTAAAACTTTCAAATGGAGCGTTGCATAAACAATATGAAAGAAATATATCCTATGAATAGCCGCCTCGGCGCCAATGCGCGCGCATCCGGCAGATCCCCCCCCACCCCCCATATTGTCTTGAAGCGACCTCTTATACACAAAAGAATAACAAGCAGCATACACGCAAGCCGAAACGCGCCGCCGCAACCGGCGCGCCCGTCGGCGTAGTTCCACCCGTCAACGCGGCGCCTCGCAAGATCCTTCGGAACTCCTCCCGCAAGCGGCCGCGGAAAACACGCGGCGAAACAAATCATTTTCATCTTTTCTCATCAATAGGTTTCCCTTCGGCTCCATCCGTCCGCGTGGCGGGCGGTTTAGCGGCATGGCGTGTCCAGCCTTATATACATTTTAGAATCTTTGGAAGATCAATCCAGAGAACGGAGGAAGTTTTATGAAGAAAACATGGCTGTTTTTCTTAATGATCGTATTGTCCTTTCAGGCTGAGGGGTGTGGGCTCAAGCGGCGCAGCTTAAACTGCCGTATAACGACTGGAGGCAGGGTCCAACAACCAAGGGTCGCTTAAGAAGCAATTTTCCGCGCCCATAAAGACCGGCGACAAATACCAGATACGCATCGCCGGCGTGGCGGACAGGGACATCCCCCTGTTGCAGGCGGCGCTGGTGGACAACGCGGCGCCCGCGTACTCGTGGAAAGTTCTTTCTGGGTATCCTATCATAGGGAAAGACATAAAGAAAGACGCGCCGTTTGAAATCACGGCGACCGGAGACGGCAAGGACATCAAGGCGGATCAATCGAATATGCTCAACATTATTGCGGCGGAAAAAGAAAACAAAGCGGCCTCAACGCGCACAATAACGATT
>JAIROG010000125.1 GCA_031257675.1 Treponema sp.
TGAAAGCCCCTCCCTGCCGTCCGGTGTTGTATCGCAACTTTACCTTACAGCAGGTCTCAGGTTCTTTCAACCCAGTTCATCTTTTTTAGTTCAAGAACTTACCACTCTCAAGTTAGTAAAAGAGAGGCTTTTTCAAACACACCGCGCTGAGCGGGTTTTAGGGAAAGCTCTGGAAGCAAGGAGAAAAATATGTATGGCATTATTAATGGGGTGTTGGAAGGTTTTTGGGGGGATTTGCGCGTGTCTGGGGAGTGGACGGGACGGTTCAATGAGATAATCTCATTGCTTGTATTCATCGCCGTCGTGCTGCTCGCGGCGAAGCTCTCTTCTTCGCTCGTTTTGCTCATTGTACACCGCATTGTTAAAAAAACCAAGACAACTTGGGATGACAAACTGATAGAAAGCCGTTTTTTTATCCGGCTTTCCCGTATTATACCCGCTTTCATCGCCTACGCGCTTATTCCCGAATTTCTTGCGCCCGGCAACGGCATGGATGTTTTTGTCCGCCGCATCATTGTCGCGTATATGGCGGGCATGTTGGCGCATATCTGCGCGGCTTTTCTTGACGGCGTAAACATGATTTACCGGAGCGACGCCGAAGAAATAGCCAAACGGAAGCCGATTAAGGGCTATATCCAGCTTGCCAAAGTGTTTTTGTACATAATAGGCGGCATTTTGGCGGCGACAACCGTGGCAAACGCATCGCCGCTGGGCATTTTAAGCGGCGTGGGCGCCATGAGCGCGGTGCTTTTGCTGGTTTTCAAGGACTCGATCATCGGGTTTGTTTCCAGTATGCAACTTTCCGGCAACGACATGGTGCGTATCGGCGACTGGATCGAGATGCCGGCGTACAACGCGGACGGCGATGTGATCGACATCACCCTGCAATCGGTGAAAGTGCAGAACTGGGACAATACGATCACTACGATTCCCATTTACGCGCTGGTGTCCGACAGTTTTAAGAACTGGCGCGGCATGAGCGAGTCAGGCGGGCGGCGCATCAAGCGGTCAATCTATATTGACATGCGTTCGGTACGCTTCCTTGACACGGAGGAAATCATGCGGTTGTCCGCGCTTCCGCCGCTTGCGGATTACATGAAAAACAAGCTTGCCGAAATAAGCGAATACAACAGGAGCCTCAACATTTCCGAAGACGATTATGTTTCCGGCAGGCATCTGACGAACCTCGGCACATACCGCGCCTATACCGAAGCCTATTTGAAGTCGCTGCCCCAGTCCGCAAAGGATATGATCAACATGGCGCGCTACCTTCAGCCCAATGAAAACGGCTTGCAAATGGAGATATACCTTTTCAGCGCGGACAAAATTTGGGTGAACTATGAGCGTATTCAGGCGGACATCATCGATCATCTGTTGGCGATCCTCCCGGAATTCGGGCTCAAGGTGTTTCAGAATCCTTCTGGCGGCGACTTGCAAATGATTGCGGAAAAACTGGGTTCCGCCTCAGCATCAGGGCTTTAGCGCGGGAAGGGGCGCAATGGACCTGGAATACCGAATCAGAAAATTATTTAACCTTCCTGAAGCGTTTCAATGTGGATACAGTGAAAACGAAATGGAACAGGCTGAAAAGAAATTGAGCGTCAAATTTCTCCAAACGCCAAGAAATTATTATTTATTGTTTGGAAAGAACAGGAGGCTTGATAGAGTTGTTAAGAAACTTCAGCTTCTGTACAACAACCGCTTAAAAAATAACAAGAAATGCAGATTATAGAACGTATAAGCGTCAAATAATAAGAATGTTTATAGATTTGATAGAATGGCTGAAAAATACCAATGAAGAAACGATAAATATTTTGGACGTCTAAAATGAACTGCCCCGCCTTTTAGAACGCGGCAGTTCACCCGCGCGTTGTTTTCACCTATTTTTCGCGTGTGAGCGCGAAACCTCTCATGGCGAAAGCCGCCCGCATCAAAAGGCGCGGGCGGTTTGCGGAATATGCTTGCGGATCGCGCTTGCCGTCAGCCTAACACGACTCGCACCGTATTCACGCTCCCGGCCGGTTGCGCGGGAATGCCGCCCTGCGTGGACGTTCCATTCAGGAGGCATTCTTTCACACCCTTGCATACGCCGTTGGGATTTTCCACCGTTATCTCGTAAACAGCGTCCCGCCATACGCGCCGCGCCGTGAAGCCTTTCCATCCGGCCGGAATGCACGGATCGATGGTCAGGGCGTCAAAACCGGGACGCAAGCCGAGCATGTAGCGGGTGGCCGCAAAGTACGACCAGCCGCCGGAACCGGTCATAAACGGATGCCGGGCGCGTCCAAACGCGCTGTGATCTTTGCCCATGACAAACTGACAGGTTGAATACGGCTCGGCTTCCCTGACTTCGATCTTGTCGTTTTGGTTGTAGGGGCAAAGCGCGTTGTAGAACTTCATAGCCCTGTCGCCGCGCCCCAGAATGGCTTCGGCGCACCACGACCAGGGGTTCGGGTGGCTGAATATGGCGCCGTTCTCTTTGACGCCCGGGTACACGCGGGTGGCGAACCCAACCTCATCGTCAATCTTGGTGTAAGACGGAGCGTTCAGCATAAGCCCGTATTCGGTGTAAAGCCACTTGTCCACAGCGTCCATAGCTTTGACGCCGTGTTCATAGGAAGCGGCGCCTGATATCACCGCCCACGTATTCGACTCCATGAACACCTTGCCTTCCTCGTTCTGCGGCGTACCGATCCGCTTGCCGGACGCCGTAATGCCTCGTGTGTACCATTCGCCGTTCCACAACTCTTTCTCGCAGACCGCCTTGACCTTCTCCGCCAGCGCGGCGTACTTTTCGGCGTCTGCGGTTCTGCCCAGCCGCTTCGCCAGATCCACGAAATTGACCAGCGCCCAGTGGTGCAGGAAGGACACCATCGCGCTCTCGCCCCCGCCCAAGTTGAGGCAATCGTTCCAATCCGCGCGCAAGCCCTTGCAGACGCCCGTCCGCCCCACCTGCTCAGCGGAAAAATCAAGTATCTTGATTATATGTTCGTAGACCGTACCTTTGCCCGCGTCCGCGTAGGTAAACACGTCGTCAACAAAGCTGAGATCGCCGGTCTCTTTGATGTACTCTACTATAGAAGGAACCAGCCACAGAGCGTCGTCGGCGCAGGCGTCGGCAATTCCATGAATCATCTGGCTTTTATCAACCTGAGGAACCACGGTCGGAGATTTAAAGGGAACGATCATCTGTTCCTCGAACCATTCGGGCTGGAACAGGTGAAGTCCATAGCCTTGGGAAGTAAGCCCTTTCAGCAACTCAATGATGCGGCTGCGGCATTTTTCCGGGTTGGAGTGAGGCACACACATGGCGTCCTGCGCCGTGTCGCGGTAGCCCAGTCCGGTGCGTCCGCCCACTTCGATAAAGGAGGCGAAACGGGAGAACATCACGTTGATCTCGGACTGGTACAGCGTCCATATATTCACCATGGTATTCATGCCTTCGCTCGGCGTTTCAATCTGGAGCTTGGCGAGCTTCTTGTCCCAGAAACCAGCGAGAGCGGCGCGGGACGCGTCTACGGTACTGAAATCGCCGTACTTTGCGCGGAGCTTCTTGCCGGTCTCGCGGTCGCCTTCGCCGAGCAAAAACACCATGCGGAAGGCGGCGCCCGCTTCAAGGCTGATCTTCCGGCGCAAGGCGCCGCAGTGGTTGCCGCCGAGTTCTTCGGAACCGGAACATACGCCCTTCTCCACCGCAAGGGGATTCGTCTCGGTGCGGTACAAACCGAGGAACACATCGCGGAGGCAGTCGTAGTCTTCTTTTCCGCCCGCGGTTTTGCCGTCCTGATCGATGTAGGTGAAGAACTGCCAGCCTTCCGGCTCGTAGAAGGGATCCATCTCAATAACGCCGTCTTTATAAGAAGACCCGCACGAATACAGGCTCATCTGGAAGTTCTTGTTGTCCATTTCAATATGGTGATAGGAGAATTCCATATACGAGAAGATGCTGAGATTGCGCTTCCTGCCTGAATTGTTGCGGAGTTTGACATCCCAAAGCTCAACCGCGTCTTCGATAGGGATAAAAAGCGTCTGCTCGCCCGCAACGCCGTTGTACTCACAGTGGTACGTAGTGTAGGAAAGCCCATGCCTGCACGTGTACTTCGCCTTGTCGAGCGGCTTGCCCACAGGCTGCCACGACAAGCTCCAGTATTCGCCGGTATCGTCGTCCCGTACGTACACGTAATGTCCGGGTCTGTCCATAGGCGTCGCATTGGCGCGAAAGCGGGATATCCTGTGGTATTCAGGCGTCTTGTACCAAAGGTAGCCGCCAGCCGTATGATTAAACACGCCCGCCATATCCTTTACGCCGATATAGTTTGTCCACGATGAGGGCAGATCGACTTTCTCAATGACGTACTCACGTTTTTCATTGTCAAAATAACCATATTTCATTTGAAACTCCTGATAATAATGCTTTATCTACTATAGTATCATCTATAGCATTATTTTTTCAACAAAATTATCAAAAAAACGCAATTATAAAAGCGTTTCCCAAAACACGGTTGTCCTTAGGAACGCCTCATGCCATACCTTTTTTCAACGCCTGCCGCTCCATAAGGATTGTGTTTCTTTATATAGTATCAGACGCGAAGAGAGACGACTACATAAAATATTTTTCATATAAACGTAGAATTTGCGTTTTTTTTTATTGACATAGGTAAAATTTATTATATAATGGATGGATACGATGTACATCGTATCTATATTTTTTAGGAGGAACTAATGAAAAAATTTGTTCTTGCTTGTTTAATCCTCATGACGGCTTTCGCCCTCGCGTTTACAGGATGCCAGAAGAAGGAGTCGGGCGCCAGCGCCAGCGACGGGAAAGCGGTGGCGCCGAGCGGCGTTACGCTGAAGGTGTTGCACTATTTCGACATGACGTCAGCCAACTCGGCCATCTCTGAAACAGAAGTATGGCAGAAGTTCAAAGACGCTCATCCGAACATTACCATTGAACGGGAGGATTTGTTTAACGATCCTTTCCACAACAAGGTTGAGGCGTATGCGGCTTCCGGCAACCTGCCCGACGTAATGTATGCATGGCCGTCAGGACGTTCAACGACCCTGTACACCAACCGCCTGCTGAAAGATCTCACCCCGCTCATCCAGAAAGACGGTCTGGCCGCGTTTTATCATCCCTTGGCGCTCACCCCTTCCCAGTTTGCAAACAACTATGTGGGCATCCTCAGCCTCGGACTCACGTCCAGCCACGCTTTCTTCGTAAACAACGCGGTGCTGAAAGACGCGGGACTCACCCCTGCCAAGACCTACGCAGAGCTTGTGGCGCAGGTTCCTGTGCTCAAGGCGAAGGGGTATGAAACCGTCCTTATGGCGAACCAGGACACGTGGGTCATGCAGTCATGCCTCTTCTCCCTCCTCGCCGGACGGTTCGGGGGCGAAGGCTGGGATCAGAAAATACTGAATGGCCAAGCGAAATTCACGGATCCGGACTTTGTAAACGCCCTTAAATTCGTAAAACAACTGTACGATGACGGCGTTCTTTCCAAGTCCACCCTCACGACGGACTACGGCACTGTCACGGGCTTGTTCGCCACCAAGAGAGGCGCGTACCTCATTGACGGCGACTGGCGTGTGGGAGCGTTCATCACTGACAAGTCCACCGGGCAGGCGCTTATCCCCCCGGCGGATCAGGAAAACATTCTCATCACCATATTCCCCGATATCGAAGGCGCGAAGCTCAACAAATCCACATCCGGCATCCTCGGAACCGGCTACGGCATCAGAGCGGACATTCCCGCGGGATCCGCGCAGGAAGCCGCCGCTTGGGAACTCGTAAAATGGCTTGCGGGCAAAGAAGTTGAAACGTGGCAGGTTAGCACCGGCGGCGTTTCTACGCCCAGCCGTCTTGACGTTGACGTTTCATCGCTTCCGCTCGAACCCATGCAGAAGGCGATTACAAGCTTGACCAAGGAATACAGCGCTTCTACAGCCGTTATAGACGGCGTGTTCGCCGGACCCGTTTACACCCCGCTCAACGATGGACTTCAAGCTATCGGCATGGGAACCCAGACGCCGGAGCAGGTTGCCAAAGCCACTCAAGATGCGTTTGACGCATGGAAAGCCAGCAACTAATGCGTCCGTCAAATGGATCATGTTTATTGTTGTTTAGTTAAATGACGCGAGCCGCCCTTAAGAAAGGGCGGCTTTTTTATCGCCATGCGTATAAAAACCGTCGGTCGAGGGAGCGTTTTGGAACAGCCTTCGATAAACGGGGAAAAAGAAAAAAGAAGTTGACAGAAGGAAATTCTGGGTATAGCATGGTGAGTATGGCATATCAACGCGCGCCGTTGAATGCCAGCTTTTAGATAATACTGAGGAGGTAATACATGAGTGAGAAACCAAGGCAGGGTTTTACATCACGAGGGGAGCAGGCTTTCGCTTACATAGTGTTGGTCTTGCCGGCTATCTTGATCTATTTTTTAGTGGTCGCTTTCCCGACGGTGTTTTCTGTCGTAATCAGCCTGTCAGACTATAGAGGCGGCAAGGTGTTCGGCGGCCCGGACATCCATTTTGCGGGGGTGAAAAGTTATATAAAAATGTTCACCTATCCCGGCGGACCGTTTTACATCGCCCTAAAGAACAATTTGCTTATTGTTCTGATGTCGGTTTTTGGACAAATTCCGCTTGGGTTTATCCTTGCGTATATTTTGTCGCGCAAGTTGATTAAAGGCGTTGATTTCTTCCAAACGGTCATTTATCTTCCCAACATTATAACGCCGGTTATCATAGGCATCCTGTTCAAAGCCCTGTATCAAGGCAATAATAGTCTGTTCATGGAAATTATGAGAATTTTCGAACCGGGCGCGGAATTTACGATGAGCAGCCAGCCAATGATCGCCGTTCTTCTGGTCATGTTGTGGATGTATACCGGCATGTACGTGATCATCTTTCTTGCGAATATCCAGCGGATCGACGTGTCCATCATTGAAGCCACCAAGATAGACGGCGCGAGCGAACTCCAGTCTCTGTGGTACATCATTCTTCCGGCTCTGTCTGGAGTTATCGTTACAAGCGCGATCCTCGCCATTTCCGGTTCGCTAAAATCCTTTGACCTGTTGTACGTTATGACAGGCGGAGGTCCCGCTGGGCAAACCAGCGTGCTTTCTTTGTTCATGTTTGATCGGGCGTTCAAGACAAGCCCGGATTACCCTCTGGCAAACGCCATTTCTACAGTCATGGTTATTATCTCTTTCATACTGATTGCTATAACCCAAATTGCAGAAAAGAAATTCGGCGGAAAGGAGTAAGCTATGGATGTACGTAAGACTGATGTACCAGTAAAAAGCGTCATTTATTTTATAATGGCCATCTTTGCGCTGTTAGCCATTTATCCTCTGGGCTGGATGGTTTTGCAGTCGTTTAAGACCACCCAGGAATTCATGCTCAGTAAGATTTCACTCCCAACCAAGCCCTTCCAGTCGGCGTTTAGAGGCAACCCCGATATGACGGAATGGCAGGGCAATTATCCTTATGCATGGAAACAAGGGCATTTTGAAGTTTTGTTTGTCAACAGCATCCTCTATACGGTGATCACCGTTTTATCAGTAGTGGTCTTCAGCGCCATGGCGGGATTCGCATTCTCAAAAATACCGAGCAAAGCGACTCCCGGACTCTTCGGCGTCTTCATCATCGGCATCCTGCTTACCCTTCAATCCATCATGGTGCCGCTCTTCCTCATGGTGAACGCGGTGGGGCTTTACAACACCCGTCTGGGCATACTTATCCCCTATATAGGCTTGGGACTGCCAATGGGCGTGTATCTTTCCACTGAGTTTGTGAAAAGCGTACCGGATGCGTTGATCGAATCAGCGCGTATTGACGGAGCGAAGTACCTCAAGATTTTCGGAAGCCTCATCTTCCCGATGGTGACTCCTGTCGCCATGACCATCGCTATTCTCACCTTTTCCGGCACATGGAACGAATTCATGCTTATCAACATTTTGGCTTCTTCCGGCAACGGCTGGGCTAACATCAAGTCATTGCCGGTCGGCATCAATATGTTCTCTGGAGCGTTGGCGTCAGATTATGGGAAGCAGTTCGCCGCCCTCACTATCGGCGCAATCCCAATGCTTGCCTTCTATCTCGTGTTCCGCAAGCAGATCACCAAGGGCGTAGCCGCAGGCGCGGTTAAGGGTTAATGGTTGCTATTACTGTACGGGGAGCGGAATTTTCCGATCTCCCCTATTTTTACGACATTTGTTTGAAGACCGGAGACGCGGGAAAAGACGCTTCCGGTCTATTTTATGATCCTTCTATTATGGGGCAGTACTACGCCGCTCCCTATCTGTTCTTTGAACGCGATCTATGCTTTGTCGCGGAAATGGACGGCGTTCCGCAAGGATATGTCATCGGCGCGTCGGATACGTCCGCGTTCAACAGGTGGCTTGAATCTGAATGGCTTCCTCCGTTGCGGAAGCGGTACCAGAACTACCCGCATGAAAAAATCAAAACAGACGTTGAAAAAAATGCCATCGCTCTTTTTTACAAAAATTTCGATCCGGCGGAAGAAGCTGGACATCCCTTTTACAAAACCCATCCCGCGCATCTGCATATCGATCTCTCGCCTTCTTTGCAGGGCAAAGGGCAAGGGAGAGCGCTCATAGAAACCCTGTTTGCGGCGCTTGCGAAAAAAAACGTACACGGCGTCCACCTTGGAGTAAGCCGGACAAATGCCGGCGCAATAACCTTTTACAGAAAAATAGGTTTTATCTCTCTGCAAGAGGAGGATTGGGGGCTGGTGATGGGCGCATATATAACCTGAGAGCGCCCCGCCGTTTGCGCCATTGCCTGTTCCATTATGGGGCGGCGGCGCCTCTTTCCCGTACCATTTCACCGATAATTTCAGAGGGCGTTGTATGGGTTGCGATGGAAACGGCCCGCAGGAAGCCGACGGAAAAATCGTCAATGGCCGCCATTCGGGATACAATGACGAGCTTCGGGCATTGTTTCTCCTTCGCGCGCGATCCACCTACCCCTTCACTTCCGCAATCGCCTTTTCCCGCGCCGCAATGATCTTGTCGCACCATTCGTCAAATTCAGGGTCTTCGATTTGACATTCACGGTGATTCAACACGTAGTTAATCGTGTGTCGTATGCCTTGATCAAAACGCACCCGCGCCGTAAAGCCGGGTACAAGCCGCTTGAGTTTCGTGTTGTCGAATACTACGGAATTGGCTTTGTCGCCGGTAAGACCGCCCTCGAAATTGTAAGCTCCTGCCGCCGCAAGGAAATCGCTGGAAACATGCGCCGCCTTCAGCGGCTTGCCGAGAGCTTGCGCAATGGCGGCGTAAATCTGGTTCCATGTGAGGGTTTCGTCTGACGTGATCTGAACCGCTTCGCCTAGGGCATGAATATTGCCCATAAGTCCGATAAAGCCGTTGGCAAAATCGCTGTTATGCGTCATGGTCCACAGGCTCGTACCGTCTCCATGAATGATGACGGGCTTGCCGTCCATGATACGTTTCACCACCTGCCAACTGCCGTTTTTGCCGTGAACCCCAAGCGGTACGTTGCGATCATCATAGGTGTGGCTGGGACGCACTATGGTGATGGGAAAACCCTGTTCACGGTACATTCTCAGCAAAAACTCCTCACATTCGATTTTGTCGCGGGAATATTCCCAAAATGGGTTTGCAAGCGGAGTCGCCTCGCTTATACGGTAATCAGACGCGGGCTTTTGATATGCGGAGGCGGAGCTGATGAACATATATTGCCTTGCCTTATCCTTGAGCAGACGGAAATCCCGTTCAACCTGCCCGGGACCAAACGCGATGAAATCCGCCGCAACATCGAAAACGAGACCGTGCAATTTTGAAGCCGCATCGGTCTCATCGTTGATATCGCAGTGTATCTCGATCAGCTTGCCGTATTCCCCAATTCCATCGAAAACCATGTTGCGGTTGCCCCGGTTGAGCAGGTACAACTCCCAGCCCTGCTCCAGAAGCTTCTTTGAAATAGCGGTACTGATGGTGCCGGTGCCGCCTATAAACAACGCTTTCATACTGTCGTCCTCCATGATAATAAGCCCGCTTAATTGCGGGCGCAATCGCATATTTAAGGAAAGTTTCTCTCTTCCATTCCAGAAGCCGCAACGCCTCGCGCAGCAACACTTAGGCGGCCGCGTGAATTTTCTTTAGCAACCACACGATATTCTCGCCGAGTCTCCGCATGGTTCTCATGCCTTCGTCATCTTTTTCCGCATCTCCAACGGTACAAGCCAAGCTCACGTTCAGATACGTTGAACCAGGAACAATCATGTCGTTGATAAGGAAAAACCGTTGCATCGAATCCAAAGTGGTGATGCCGCCGGCGCGCCGCACCGCGCTCACCCCAGCCGCGACTTTTCTGCTGAACGCAAAACCATCGGCGCGTGAAATATAGGACGTACGGTCAATGATGGATTTGATTTCCGAGGTTACGTTAAAGCAATATGTCGGCGAGCCAAGCACAAGCGCATCCGCAGCTTTCATCTTGAGGTACAGTTCATTCATCCAATCGTCAATGACGCACCGCCCCTTGTTTTGCCAGCAGGCCGTACAGCCTCGACAGCCATGCACATCCCTGCCTCCCGCTTGATACAATTGGATATCCAACCCCGCTTGTTCACATACTTCCAATACCGTGTCAAGCAATTTCGCGGTATTGCCATTCTTACGCGGACTTCCATTAATCGCAAGAATCTTCATGTCAACCTCCTCTGGCGCGGCGCTCGCCGCGCATGTCATTTCCAGCCGTTTTTATATAGTATAATTAATCGTCCGGTTGTTCAATGGGGAGAAAGCCCTGATGAGCAAAGCCGCGCGCCGTACGTGATGTGGACGCATCCCATCATTCACCGTCATCCAACGCATACGAAACCGCATTCCCCTCCGCCGGGTCCATAAACGTCAAGCCTGTCGCGCGCAAGCCAATCGGCGCACTCTGTGCGGCGCTCAGCGCCCATTGAAGGAAAGCGCGGCTGCCGGTTGCGCCGCCGTACAGGGCGTCGTTCAAAAGCGGATGCCCCAGCCACGCCAAATGGCAGCGTATCTGATGCCTGAAGCCTCGCGCCAGCCGGATGCGGAACACGGCGGCGCCGGTTGCGGCGCCATTGGCGTCTGATTCTTTCTCTTGTATTTTCTCAAGAATTTCCGTTCTATAATACACACCTCGATCAAGCGCGATGTCTTTATGTTTCGGAAACGGCATGAGCGCGGGACGCACAGCCGCCCGACCCGGTCCAAAGGCGCGGAAGGCGCTTTCAATGACGCAGGGCGGCTGAATACCGCTGTACGGACACGGCGGAAAACCGGCGCCGGCGCCGGCCCGCGCCGTAGATTCAGCCCTGTAGGTCTTCAGGAAAAGCCCTTGCTCCTGTCCTCGCATAAGGGCGTCAAAAGCCGCTTGAGTCTTGGCAATGAGAACAAGCCCCTGCGTCTCGCAGTCAAGCCGGTGGAGTACGCCGCATTCCCACGCCTGTCTGCCGCGCACAGATCTCGCTTCGGGGCAACCAGCGGCGTACCAGTCAAGAAGAGTCTGTTGATGTGAATCGTCGTCGGCAAAACCATCCCGCAGAGGAACTGTGTGCATAAAAGGCGGTTTATAGACAACCGCATAGGAAGAAGTTTCGGCTAAAATTGAGGGCTGGGTATCCATCATACAGAAGCGTCAAAGAATAGAGCGCCATACCATGAACCGTCCGGCCTCCCGACCGGAAAATCGCGCCTTCGTCTGGCGCCATCAGGCAGTCTGCGGGCAAGCGCCCGCTACAACTCAAGCGACATGGTCCCTATCTTATGTTCAATATAATCCACAAAGCCCGCGATCTTCATGGGCGGAAGCTGTTTGCCGTTCCGCAAACGGATCGAAACCGCGCCTTCATCCACTTCTTTTTGCCCCACAACAAGCATGTACGGAATTTTTCGGGTCTGACAGTTCCGAATTTTGGCGTTCATACGGTTGTCGTCAAGCTCGGCGGAAACGCGCACATCCCGCGCTTTGAGTTCCGCGGCGACCGTTTTGGCGTAATCGTTGAAATTTTCCGCCACCGGAATAACGGCCGCCTGTTCCGGCGCAATCCAGACCGGAAACGCGCCGCCAAAATGTTCGATAAGTACGCCGAAAAAGCGCTCAAGCGAGCCGAGGAGGGCGCGATGCGCCATATACGGGCGCTTTTGCTGACCATCTGAATCGATGTACGTCATGTCGAAGCGTTCAGGCTCATTGAAATCGAACTGTATGGTGGTCATCTGCCACTCGCGTCCGAGCGCATCCTTTATTTTCAGGTCGATTTTGGGACCGTAAAATGCGCCGCCGCCTTCGTCAATCTCGTAAGGAAGCGATTCGGCGTCAACAGCTTTACGCAGGCTTTCAAGCGCCGCATCCCAGCGGCTCTGTTCGCCCACCGATTTTTCCGGCTTGGTGGCGAGGTAGGCTTTGATGTCCTTGAAGCCAAAGACATTCCATATTTCAAGGCTAAAGCGAAGGACTTCCCTAATTTCGCTTTCCATTTGCTCAGGCGTACAGAAAATGTGGGCGTCATCCTGAGTAAAGCCCCGCACCCGCAACAACCCGTGCAGTACGCCGCTTTTTTCATACCGGTAAACCGTACCCAGCTCAGCCCAGCGCAAGGGAAGATCGCGGTAGCTGCGGACTTTGTTCTTGTAGATCATGATGTGGAAGGGACAGTTCATGGGCTTTATGATGTAGTCCTGCTTGTCAATTTCCATGGGCGAATACATATTGCCCTTGTAAAATCCGAGGTGTCCCGAAGTCTCCCAGAGCCAACTTTTCCCGATATGCGGGGTATAGAGAATCTCATACCCATTGCGGTAATGCGCTTTGCGCCAAAAGTCTTCTATAGCGACGCGCATACGTCCGCCATTCGGGTGCCAGTAGATGAGACCAGCCCCAGCCTCTTCGTGAACGGAGTACAGATCCATGTCCTTGCCGACTCTGCGATGATCGCGCTTCTCCACTTCCTCAAGGAATGCGAGGTAGGCTTTCAAATCCTTGGGGCTTTCCCACGCGGTGCCGTAGATGCGGGTCAGCATGGGTCTATGCTCGTCCCCGCGCCAGTACGCGCCCGCTATGCTTTGCAGTTTGAAAGCGGCGGAGTTGATTTCACGGGTGTTGGCTGCGTGGGGCCCGCGGCAAAGATCCGCCCACACGGTCTCGCCCGCGCTGTTTCTCTGTTCGTATATGGAGATTTCCGCGTCTTCGGGCAAGTCGTCAATGAGTTCAAGTTTAAATGGCTCATCAGCGAAACGCCGCTTGGCTTCTTCACGGCTCGCCACAACACGGACAAAATCCTGCCTCTCTTCAATAATTTTCTTCATTTCCGCTTCTATTGCGGGTATATCTTCAGCGGTTATGGGTTTTAAAAACTGAAAGTCATAGTAGAAGCCGTTTTCTATTGACGGCCCGATAGCCACTTTGGTACCGGGGAAGAGACGGGCGACGGCTTCCGCCATGACATGGCTCACCGAATGACGGATCACGGAGAGTTTTTCTTCTTTTTTGTCGGACATATACACCTCACGCTAAGTATGAGGTACATCGCCGGAAAAATCAAGTCCCGCCTTCAGGAGTGTGAGCGCCGGCGCGTCTCGCCTGCTCGCGGCGGACACAGGGCGCATGGAAAGCGTTCCGGTTGTACGACCTTTGGACGGTGTACGCCACAGAATGACCCGCTCATGGTCAGGCGGAGTCCGATAGATTTATGTCCGAATCGTAAACAAACCCGTTTATGCGCAACAAACTCTTTTTCACTTGATTTGTTCCACTGCGCCGTTTGTTTTTAATGTTAGTATTTCCATATTTTCAAGTCCGTCATTGTCAACACCTTTTACGGCTATCGTATGCATTCCGGTTTTAGATGGCTGCGTTTGTTCCTTCTTACTAATATCAGGAAAATCTCATCAATCGTTATCAGCCTCTAATAATCTATCCAATTCACTTTTATATAATCCCTGAATTAGCCTGCCGTCACGAAGAAAGGCAAAGTAATCAGCATGGTTCAACGGGCTTAAGAAATTAAAGAAATATTTTTGCTTTTTCCCTTCTTCTTTCAGCCTGTCGTTTAATTCCTTAAAATGCTCATGGGCATAGATGTATTTTTGTCTGTTTTCATCGCTGGCATCACCGTCAGATTTTATCTCAACTACAGAGATGTATTCAAAATCATTTTGTTTTAATAAAATAAAGAAATCGGGATTAAAAGGATGTGTATCGGTGTGTGAACCTTTTGTATATGAATATTCTATTGAATAAAAGCCCTGACTTTTTGATTTTAGCCAGCTTTCTATACAGGCCGCGTTTTCTTTTTTTATCAATTCAATTATAAAGTTGCGTTCCGGCCCGCGGATTGAAAATACCAAGTCAACAGGCGTTTTGAAGAGGCTTTTGTTTACAGGCTCGGCAAAAGCCCCCTGCGGCATTGATTCATCCGCCTTAATCTCATTGAAGGCAATTAAGGCGTCTTTTTGTACTATTTCATTTTCATAATCATCAGTGAAAAATAGAGTGTGGTCGCTCCTCAATCCCAATACAGATACGGTTTCAGATTCTCTGTCTTTAGTTTCTTTTTTATCCAATGACTTAAATTTTCTGACCAGTTGAATACTGCGGGGCTTTTTCCTCAAAAGCGTTCCAAATGTGGTAAAGATTGCCTGTCTGTTTTTCCTGCCCAAATAATCGCCTTTTAAGCCGACCCTTTCCATTGAATCACGGATTAATTTTTCTATTGCCGGCCTGTCGGGAAGATTCTCGCTGGTATATTCGGCTTTATCCAATTTTAATATTTTCCCTTCCAATAGCCTTTTATGGAAATCATCGTAAATTTTATCTATTATTTGGCTGACAGAGAACTTTTCTTTTTCTATCTCATATTTTATGTTGTATTCTTTGTCGCCAATTCTAAAGTACTTTACTACAGGTTCGTGAACAAAAGATTCTGACGCGAGGTTAATATGATCTTTATAGTTAAAAACTTTTGTGTCTTCATTTGGCTTCTCTTCATTCGTTCTTTCGTAATTGATATTATAGACATGAAACTGGTACTTGGCGCGCTCGCCGGATAAGAGGCTGGAGTTCTTTACTTTTGCCTCCATTTCCAATATTTCTTCCACCAAATCCTTAATTCTTACGCTCCATTTATCATGATTGAATACAATCACTTCCGGTTTATGGGGATATTCAGGAGGAATACGCAAGCCTCTGCCCAAAACTTGCGCTATCAAGAGTTTTGAATTAAACGCTTTTTCTTCCATAGGAACAATTTGAAATACATTTTTTACATCCCACCCTTCTGTAAGCATAGCGACAGAAATAATCCATTCTGCCGGTTCATCGCTATTATCGACATAAGGCAGTTTTAAGACATTCGCTTTGTGGTCCTTGTCAGATGTTACGAGTAGCGCTTTATTTTTGCTTATATATTCTTCTGTTCCCTCACCCCTCTCAGCAAGAAATTCTACAAGATGCGTTTTTAATTGTTTTGCTGTCCTTATATCCTTTGTAACCATAATTGTCAGCGGTTTTATGTTTGAATAGGTGTCTTTATTTCTTTTATGGTTTTGCAATATTTTTTGAAACTTTT
>JAIROG010000128.1 GCA_031257675.1 Treponema sp.
GCGCAACTTTACAAGGGACAAGAATTTTTGGAGGCGATCCACAAGGTATGATTAAATGACCAACCTCAAACAAAACCATAGTTGATGTAAAAAGCGTATCACGGGGCGAGAAGCGCGTCAAGCCGGAGATGAGGGTGAAACTAAATGACATTCAGCCGGAACCGGTGTATGACAGCCGGTTCCGCGCCTGTCCAACAATACAGTCCGGCGGACATCCTCTTGACATACAGCCAACGAAATTCGACGCTGTAGCGCCGTATGTTTTGTATTGTTTGTATTGAATGAAAATATGCGGTTGACGCCAAGAAAAACCGCTCTGTCGAAGAAAGGCGGGATTTCTTTCATATAACATGTTGTTGGAACGCGGATTCGCTAGAGAGGCGGGCGAAGGCATGAAAAGTCTAAGAAAAAACTCTTGCTGTTGTTTATCGGATTTGGTTTCTTTATATATCCAGCTATCCAGCGGCGCCGGACTGCTTATGTATCGCGCGTACCTCGCTTATATTCAGACGGCATGCCGGAAAACCATCTCGCAGGTGACGGACATGCTCATCCGCGCCTATCCTCAACTGCGCAATCTTGAGTATTTGACGCGGGAAGGCGTCGCGGGAACGGCGGAATATTGGCGTTTAGCCCGGTTTGCCCACAGGCAATACGTTTCCATCCTCCCGCGTTCAGACGGCGGCGGAATCACAAAAAAGAGGGTCAGCATAACCTTTACAAACCAACGGGGGGAATCGCCTCAATCTTCATATGATTGCCAGTTTTACGCGACAGCCGGACTTCTTGCCGTCCGTAGCGACAGCGGTCATGGCGCGGTTTATAAATCCGCGGGAAAACTGCCGTTGCAAATTTGGAAGCCCAAAGAACGGGCGGCGGGTTAGTATACCCGCCGCTTCGGGAGCGTTGAACATCTTACGTACAACGATCTACAGACATACGCCCCGCTCATCCTCACACCGTCAACGCGCATTCCAATGAAAATAGAGAGAGCTTCAAAACCAACAGCTAAGAACAGAATGCCGCCTTATGACAGTATGGGGGCGGATAAACGGAGAGAATGCCCCCGCGTCTTCATTTACGAGAGAAAACCATACGACGGCTCCGGAGGCGTCTTCGGCTTTATACCGGTTTTTCCAATCGGCCGCGTTTCGGCCGCGTTTCGACTGCATTCCGACTGCATTCCGACTGCGTTCCACCCGCGCTATTGAAAAAAAAGAATGTTTCCTGTATCATACAGGCATGGAAATACTGTTGCTTGGAAACGAGACGCTTAAACGCAAGGCGCTTCCGGTAAAACGCTTTACAGCGGAAACGACGAAAATTGCGGAAGAAATGATAGCGCTTATGCATGCGGGCAAGGGAGTGGGGCTTGCGGGTCCACAGATTGGGCTTATGGAACGGATTTTTGTAACGCATGTTGACGGGGATGAGCCGAGGGTGTTTGTCAACCCTTCGATTCTGGAAACTTCCGAGAAAACCGTTAAGTACGAAGAAGGCTGCCTTTCCATACCCGGCGTATACGCCGAAGTGATACGACCGGAAAAAATCAAGGTTCAGGCGTGGAACGAGAGGGGCAAGACGTTCACCATGGAAATGGAGGGCATCCTTGCGCGGGTGACACTGCATGAATACGATCATCTGGAGGGAATCCTGTTTACCGACCGGATTCCCGAATCGAAGCGCAACCGCGTCATCGCCAAATACGAGAAACGGAAGGCGGTTTCTTGACAATGCGCATATTGTTTGCCGGAAGCCCCCGGATAGCCGTCCCTTCCCTATCCGCGCTCGCCGCCCTTGTCCGCAGCCAGACGGGATACGAGATTGCCGGCGTTCTGACCAACCCGGACGCGCCCAAGGGACGCGGCGGGCGCGTTGAACCGACCGAAGTGGGAAGCGCGGCGGCGGCGTTAGGGCTTGTTGTCCTGAAACCGGAACGGCTCAACGCCGAAGCGCGAGAAGCGGTCGCCGCCCTCGCGCCGGATATGCTTGTGTCGTTTGCGTACGGCAGCATATTTAGCCAGAAATTTTTGGACATGTTCCCCCTCGGCGGCATCAACGCGCATCCAAGCCTCCTCCCCAAATACCGAGGTCCCAGCCCCATACAGGCGGCTATCCTCAACCGCGACGCTGAAACCGGGATCAGCATCCAGCGGCTGGCGCGGGAGATGGACAGCGGCGATCTTCTTTTGCAGGAGGCGTTCCCGCTTACGGGGCGGGAGACTGCGGCAAGTTTAAGCGAGTATGTTGCATCCAGAACCGCCGAATTGCTTGTCGCGGCGTTGCGCGGCGTTGCGGAAAAAACGCTCGTGGAAAAACCCCAAATGGGAGAAGTTTCTTATTGCGCCCTCATAAAAAAAGAAGACGGGCTTATCGCTTGGCCGTTACGCGCCGAAGCCATTGCCGCCCGTATTCGGGCTTTCACACCGTGGCCCCAATCGTGGACCATGCATAACGGGGAAAAACTCTTCATTCTTGACGCTCACCCTCATCCCCGCCCGGTCGCCGGTGGTTCTGACGCGGCGCCGCCGGCCGGTACAGTTCTGGGCGCGGATACGCGGGAGGGCGTCCTGATTCAGTGCGGAAGGGGCGCGCTTGCCGCGACGATGTTGCGGTATCAGGCGAAGAAAGCGCTTGGATGGAAGGCGTTTCTGAATGGAGCGCGAAATTTTATAGGAAGCCGGTTAGGCTGAATACAGGAGTTATTATGAAGGACAGTGAAAAAAGCGAACAGGAAAGAGACGCCTGTCCCTTGACCACGGCGATTGAAAAAAGCGCGAGGCAAACCGGCGCCGGACGTTATGCCGCTGGTTATGCCGTCGGCATGGTCGTTTTTATCTCGCTCGGCGCGCTTGTTTTTGCGGTTCTCGTGGGAGTGGCGGTCTTCTTTACCGCGGTGCGGGGAGAAGAGCAGATCATGACGCCTGATGTGTGCGGGAAGGATATCGTTGATGCGTTGCTGGAGCTTCAGGAAAAAGAGTTGTATCCGCGCATTCAACTCCGGCGCCCGGATGCGGCTGTGGACAGGGGCATAGTGTTGGAACAGGATCCTCCTGCGGGAACCATCGTCAAAGCGGGACGGCGCATCAGGCTTGTGGTAAGCCAGGGCGTGATGATAAACAGCATAGAAGACTACCGCGGACGTTCCATTGAGACGGTGCGCACCGAGGTGCAAGCTCTTTTGTCTTCCGATATGCCGTCTATAGCCATAAAAGAACCGTTTATGTACGAATATTCCCATGAGCCGGCCGGCGTCATACTTGAACAGCGCCCTGAACCCGGTTCTTCCATCAACAGATCAACGGTTATGGAATTTGTGGTGAGTCGGGGCAGCGGACAGGCGCCGGTCAAGACGCCGGAGTTCACCGGGCTTTCCATGAAGGAAGCGCTTGATCTTATAGGCAAAACAAAGGTCGACTTTGCCTTTAAGACGCGCCCTGCTCTGGAAAACGAAACAGCGGAAACCATTGTGGAGCAGTCGCCCTTGCCTGATATAGAGATTGAAACTGGCGCCCGCATAACGCTCACGGTCGCAAGCCCGGAAAAGACAGCGGAGGGCGAAGTTTTCGCCCTGTTCACCTACACCATGGCGAAGAATCCGTATCCATTGAAAATCCTCCTTGACGCTCAACTGCCATCCGGCGCGCGGCGCGTCCTTTTGGAAACCGATTTTTCGGGCGGCGAACTCATTGTTCCTTATAAACTCCCCTCTGGCTCCATCATCACCCTTTCCTTGCTGGGACGCGAGATACATCGTGAAACCGTATCCGCCCCTTTCTCATTTTAATTGCCGCCGCCCTCTATCTCGCATCCTGCCACGGCAGCCATATCCATGCGCTTGAAGAAATCCGCAGTACGCCCTCTTGTGAAATGTACGTGTCAATGGCATCGCTTGCCAACAGAACGAGCGGTTTTCCTGTTTCCGCAGGCGCGGCTATGGGAAGCGCAAACGGCGAGGTTCCTATCCAGATTTCGCCTGGCGGGGCCGGCACGGCAATTTCCCGCCGTTTTACCGCGACAATCCGGCGGCTGTCAAAACCCGATGAAACGGTTTTCTCCGCTATCGCTTTCCAGTCCGCAAGCCACGGGTCCATGCGGATGTCTTCTGGAATGGCGGCGCTTTCAAGCAGTTCCCTGAACCGCCGCCAGTCAAAATACTGCGGCTGCCGCGCCGCGCCGTGCGCCGCGCGCGTTGCAAGCTCCATATACAGAAACGCCGCTACGCCGCCTGTCCATGACAGAGAGATCGCGCCGGAAGAGATGTCCGCGTCAGCCGGAAAGACCGCGCCTGCGGGACGCATGGCGTCAGGCGCAATGTCCTTGCCGTTCCAGTAGGGATAGGCGATGACCGGACTCGCCCATTCCTGAAGGATATGAATCTCAATGCCGGTTTCGCTCGCTTCGCGCCCATCCACATCGCGGCTTTCCCTGATTCCATTGGAATTGATCCATTCGATATGCCAGCGATTGTCGCCTAAAACCGCTGTCCATGCATCGGGTACGGAGGGCGGCGTGACGCGGTAGGGCATGTCGTACCCGGCGCCGCACGCCGCAAGCGGAGCGGACAGGCAAAAAAACGCTAGATTGCCGTGTATAAAATGGATAAAGAAATGTTTCATACATTATAAAAGAGATTGATGCATGTATTGCTTTAATTAACTTCTTGTATTATACTACAGCAATGAGTGAATTGACCGATTATGTCAAAAGTTTGGCGGATGCCATCGACCATAGGCGTAAATGGCTTGAAGAATTTGAAATACCAAAATTAAAGGAAGATTTGCGCATTTTCCAAACGTCTTATTCCGTGCTGTACAGCGCTTTCCTTAAAAAAGGGCTTGTCAACGAAGATCCTTACAAGCAGGAAGTGAAGGTGAGAGAAATTCAGGCGCCTGACACCAGCAAATTCCCCGAAGGGGAAAAAATGAAGAGACTGAGCGTACGGTTTGCGGATTTTGACAACCAATTGGATTTTTTGGTTAATTTCTATCAATACAACGTCGAATTTTTTACGATGGATTGCATTAAACGCATTTTGAGTTTGATAAAATTTATCGACTGGACTCATTTTTCTCCGAATTCCGCTTCCATAAACACTCATTACGCGGTGGAGTTCACCATGCAGGTGAGGGGGGGATACCTTGATCCATTGTCATTAAGGCTTATCAACGAATCAGTGAGCAATTTGGCGAGGGCGACCGGCGCCGTGATAGCCTCTTTGAAGCTGCTCACCAGTTTTAACAAAGAATTATACAAACTGAATGTGCGTACCGCGATAACCGTCGATTTGCCGGAAGGACAGACGCCGGCCGTGGCTCAAATAAAGAAGAAATTCCCCTCCTTGCTGCCCGGCGTCCCATACTACCCCGATCTTATTGAAGAAATTATCAAGGAAGACTATTCAAGCGGGGGCGAAGAATTACGGAAGGCTGTGATCAAATCCCTCATAGGCACTGAAAAGAAAGACGAAGAAACGTCTGGTTCCGAGACGTCGTCCAAGCGACATTTAATAGAGGGCTTACAGACAATCGGAGCGGTTTCCCACACACTGGCTGATGTGGCGCTTAAACTTGATGAGAACAACACGCTGCTTGCGCATAAGAGGCTTACTTTTGGAAAGAAAATCAAGCGTTTTATCAAGCGGCTGTTCAAGCAAGATAATGAAGCTGTCATATACGATCTGCCATACATGGATCATCTGGGCAATTCGTCCGTGAAACAGGTGAATTTCAACGCGTTACGCGCCGATATTGACAAACGGATTAAAAACTTGAGCCAAATGTCCTCTGACAAAGACAAAACGTCCGCGAAACTTGAAGTGTTGCAGGAAGATCGACTCGTCGCTTTCCTTGAAAAAAATATCCGCTATCTGCAAACTTTGCATAAGACACTTGAGGCTATGGACGAGTATTTCAAAACCAATGTTGACAGAGACGACCGTTCCAGGGTAAAAGGTATTAAACCCGAATTATCCACTATTAAAGCCGCGTTCATCAGAGCGAATCAAAAACGGTGCGATTATATCGCTCAAAAGGAAGAAGCGGCGCAATTCGAGAGGCTCGGCATCACCGCTCCGAAACGGTGATGAGGGAAAGGATTATTATGATGTATAGAACTGTAAGATTGCATGCGGCGCGCGGCGTCGCGGCAGCCGCATTCCTTGTGTTGTTGCTGGCGTTTCAGACGCCGGCGCAAGCTCAACCAAACTTCGATCCGTCGCGCATAGGCGCACAGGGCGCGCAAAGCGGGCAAGTTGCTGACTCGCTGGAGCAAAAATCCGTCTCTGAAGCGGCAAGCGGCGAACCTGAACCGCAAGAATCCGGCGATGCGGCGGAAAATCCGCCGGATTTTCCGCGTGATGAATCGTCTGCTGAAGACCCTCCCGCCGCCTATGAGCCGCCGCCGCCTTCCTCCAATATTCCCGACACGCTCACTATGACCATGTCCGTAGGAGCCGGCGTAGAATTTGATTTCAGGAAAGCGTGGTACGCAAGCGAGGCGCAGATTTTTACCGGCATTTACGAAGGGCTTTTCACGTACAATCCGGTGAATATGAGACCTGTCATGGGAGTCATATCAAAGTATGAGCTTTCCGCCGATAAAAAACAGTGGACGTTCACCATACGGGAAAACGCGCGGTATTCAAACGGCGATCCGGTTACGGCGGAAGACTTCCGCTCCTCGTGGCTTTCCTTGCTGGCAATTCCCGACGCGCCGTATTCATCCCTGTTTGACATTATCGAAGGGGCAAAGGATTTCCGCGCCGGCAAACGTACGGATCCCGGTCAGGTGGGCGTCCATGTAAAAGAAGGAAAGTTGATCGTAACGCTTGCTTCGCCCGCGGCGTTTCTGCCTAGTATGCTGTGCCATCATTCCTTTGGCGTCGCGCACCCGGACACCCGCGCCATGCTGGATTCCGGCGGCTTTGATCCCCAGAAATTTATAAGCAACGGACCTTTCATCATTACTGAAGCCGATGAACGGCATGTTACATTTGAGAAAAATCCCCTGTACTGGGACGCCCTTAATGTCAAGCTGAAGAAGATCGCCATTAAATTCATTGATGATGACGATGAAGCCACCGCGCTGTGGAATTCAGGCGAAGCCCGCTGGATTGCGGGAAACATGAACCTTGACACCCTTATGGATCGCACCGGCATACAGCTTAACCCCATGTTCGCTACGCACTACTACTTTATCAGGTCTGACGCCGCGCCGTGGAACGATCGCCGGGTGCGCAGGGCGCTCGCCCTTGCGCTGCCTTGGGATGAAATCCGCTCGAATTACATTTTGCCCGCTGAAACGCTTATTCTTCCGCTTCAGGGCTACCCTGATATTGAAGGCATGGCAAAGACGGACATAGACGAGGCTCTGCGTCTTCTCGCTGAAGCCGGCTACCCAAAAGGCGTCGGGCTGCCGGAGTTGGTTGTCAAAATCGGCGACTATGCGGAGGCGAATCGGGTTGTGGAAATCATGGCGGCGGCATGGTTGGAAAAGTTAGGCGTACCGGTAAAAATCAAAACGGTTCCGGCTTACAATTACTCGGATTCCCTTAAAGATCACGATTACCAGGTGGGGTCTATGTCGTGGATAGGAGACTTTGCCGATCCCTACACATTCCTCCTGTTGTTTAGACAGGATTCCAACCTCAACGAAGCGGGTTACAGCGATCAGGATTATGAAGATCTGATACAGAAGTCCATGATTGAGGAAGGATCGTCCCGCATGAACACCCTTGCCCAGGCGGAAAAATTGCTCCTTGACCGGGGCGTTGTGCTTCCCATATACCATACGCCCGCGCTAAACATTGTCGACACCGATGAAATTGCCGGCTGGTATCCCAATATGCTGGATATTCACCCGTTTAAGTACCTTGGGTTCGCCTTGCTGAAGCCATTGCCCGGCGTCGCGTTCGCGCCGAAAAACTAGCGTATGAAAGCGGTTTTGCCGGGGTCCTTCGACCCGCCGACATTGGGGCATGGCAACCTTATTGAGCGGGCCGCGGGCATTTTTGACAAACTTCTCGTAGTCATCGCCGATAACAGGCAAAAGAGTTGTCTTTTTTCTACGGAAGAACGGGTGTGTATGCTGAAAGAGCTTGTGCGCCCATTCTCCAATGTGGAAATCTTCGTATGGGATTCGCTCATCGCCGATTTTATGAAACAGCACAACGCGCGCCTTTTGGTGCGGGGCGCGCGTAATTCCATAGACTTTGCCTACGAGTTTGAACTTTCCCTGATGTACAAAGCCATAGACCCAACTATAGAAACGATAGTGATTCCGGCGGATCCACACTATTTTGCAAGCCGCTCCTCCTCAATCAAGGAGCTTGCCTCATTTCACGGCGACGTTTCTTCTATGACGCCGCCTTTTGTCGCTCGCGCTTTGAAGGCGAGGTATGGAGGAAATGACGCGCCGCCCTGCGGCGCCGTGAATTTGCATTTGCAATGGGGAAAAACAAATGAATAATATCACTTTTGTGTTGCGGTCATTGTTGTTAGCGATCGTCTTGGGATTATTGTCGCCCGCCTGCTCCGGATCAAGCAATCGAGACAATTCCGGCGAAGACACCGGCGACACCGGCGAAGACGCCGATCCTGCCGGTTATTGGACAAGTACCGCGTATATTGACGCGCCGTTAGGCGCACAGAAGACCTATACGACTGGAACCGGGATAATGACCGTCGACTTTGACGACATCCGCCAGACGATTGACGGTTTCGGCGGTTCGGACGCATGGAAAAGCAATCCTACGGGAGAAACATTCACCACTTTGGTTGAAAAGCTCTATTCTCAAACCAAGGGCATAGGTTTTACGATTTTACGCAACCGCATTCCTTTCCGCGAGCGCTACGAAAGCCTTGGCGATGACAATCCTTCATGGAACGACAACTTCATACAGACCGCAAGCGGCCAGCAGTATAAGTATACTGAAAGTACGGTTGGCGGGGAGAAGGTGAAAACCTTCACTCTTAATTGGGGCGCTTGGGATTTAAACGCGACGAAAAGCCTTATCGCCAAAATAAAGGGCATAGACGGCGGTCCGGGCGATGACTTTAAGGTGATAAGCTCTCCGTGGACGCCGCCAAATAACAGCGTGACACGCTGGAAGGAGGGCGGCAAGCACAAAGGTAGCGGCGGCAAATTGAGCTACGTCGGCGGGCAGAACAATACGTCCGATGACTATGCCAAGCCCGACGTGGGCGGGTCGCTCAAACCGGCGTACTACAATGACTATGCGGATCTCTTGGCTGATTATGTCAAGGGATTCCAAAGCAATATGGGATATCCGCTCACGCTCCTTTCAATCCAGAATGAGCCGGACACTATGACCGATTACGAGAGTTGCATCTGGGACGGCGCAGGCGTAAAGGATTTCCTCAAGGTGATTGGGACTCGTTTCAAATTAAAGCAGGTTTCCGCGAACATCGGCATTATTGCCGCGGAACAGGAAAATTTTAAGGAAGAAATGGTCGAAAGCGCGTTATCCGACTCCACAGCGAAAACTATCGTCACTCACGTTGCCGCCCATCAGTACGAAGCGCCGTGGGACAGCGCAAACTACGGCGCCGAAAGGTTTTCCAAAGCGCAGGCGTTGGGGAAACGCATTTGGCAGACTGAGATGGGCCAGACAACGGCGGGCAATGGCGTTTTAACTACGGGCAGAGACATTGAGAACGGACTCGCATACGCCCGTATGATCCATCACACGTTTACCATTGCCGAGGCGAATGCATGGCTCTACTGGTGGATGTGGCAAGTGGACAATGATGATTCCGACGCCCTCATCTACATAAACGGCGGCGCGTTCTCCTATGCCAAGCGGTACTATGTTATCGGACAGTTCAGCAGGTTTATCCGCCCGGGCTGGACGCGGGTCGGCTCAACGGCGAATCCGAAAACCGGCGTGTATACAAGCGCGTACAAACAGGGAAATGACGCCGTAATCGCGCTCATTAATCACAGCGCTTCCGCGCAAACAGTGACGCTCAACCTGTCGGGCAAGAACGCGGCGTGGAGCGCGGCGTACCGCACTTCGGCGACCGAAGACATGGCGCAGGCAGCGAATGTCGTCTCCGGTTCTACGGTCACCCTAAGCGCGAACTCTGTGACAACGATCATTGGGACGCTCAAGTAGACAACGCAAACAATGCGCCGCGCGCCGTACCGTTGGCTTCTTGCCGGCGGGAAAGCCGCTTGCAAGGCGCCTCTTTCAAAGCCGTCCCTGTTTTGAAAGGAGCTGCGCTTTACACCATGCGCATGGCTCACGCGCCGCGCGTATTTGCCCTCTTGACACTTCCTTTGTAAATTGTCAACATTAGTTAAGGGATATTCATGGAAGAACTGCAATCAACCGAAGTTTTGGATCGGGAAATTCTTGAAGATGCGCGGAAGAAGGCGTTCCGCATCATTAAAAACGCGGATGACGCGGTAAAAGAGTCCGCCTTGTTGTGGGAACGGAAAATACAGTCCGCTCTGGGCGAGTTGCGGCAAAGGTACGCGGAAAAAACCAAAAGAGACGGCGGCGACATTATGGGACGGCTTGTACAGGACAAACGCCGCGTCCGCTCGATCAAGCTTGAGGCGCTTTTGAAGAAAGCGGCGGGCGACTGTCTCTCTTCGTTGGACAGGAAAAAATTGCTCGCCCTTCTGGAACATGAGCTTTCCAAGCGCCTTGACGAACTTGACGCGGAAGAATCGCCCATTGCCGAAGAAGACGAACCGGAAGTGATGGTGCGTACAATCACTGAAATGGAAGCTGAAAAAATTTTGGAAAACGCCTTTTTCAAATCCAAAAAGTCAAAGAAAAAGAAATTTTGGACTATTGTGAAGCCCGATATCATGTTTTTGAGCGCCGGAGCCTTCCCCGCCCTTATTGTAAACACCAAAAAAGTAAAAGTCACCGCGTCCATAGATGATGCCGGAGCCTTTCTTCTTGAAGACAAAAGAGCCGAATTGACGGCCGCTCTCCTTGGAGACGCGGTTTTGGAGGGCGCCGTATGAGCGCCGGACGGGTGAAGCGCATAGCGGGTCCCATCATACACGCGACTGGTCTCGGAAACGCGGGACTCTTTGACGTGGTTGATGTTGGTCCTAAAAAGATAATCGGGGAAGTTGTGCGCCTTGAGAAAGATGAAGCCGTTATTCAGGTGTACGAGGATGACACAGGACTGCAAGTGGGCGCCGCCGTTGAATCCACAGGGCGCTCGCTTTCGGCGCGTCTTGGTCCCGGTCTCATCGGCGCCATTTACGATGGCATACAGCGTCCTCTGGAACTGCTGTACCAGCAGTCCGGCGCGTTCATGGATCCCGGCGTACGGGGCGAGCGCATCGATCCCAATAAACAGTGGAATTTTGTTCCCAACCATGAAATCGCCGAAAAACTCAGAAAAAAAGAGCCGGTTGCGGTAAAACCGGGGCTTCTACTTGGATCGGTACAGGAAACCGAAAGCATCACCTGTAAGATTATGATTCCGCCCGTCTGCAAGGGCGGCTTGCTGCTTGAATTAAAGGAATCGGGCGCGTATACCATCAATGACGCCATAGCGTTAAGCGACAAGGAAGAAGTGTTTTTCCTCGCACATTGGTGGCCTGTCCGGGCGCCGCGCCCTTCCGCGCGGCGTCTTGCCGCGGACAAACCGCTTGTTACGGGCGAACGGGCCATCGACGTATTCTTTCCGCTGTCAAAAGGCGGCGCCGCAGCGATTCCGGGCGGATTCGGCACCGGCAAGACCATGACCCAGCACGCCATCGCCAAGTGGTGCGACGCGGACATCATCATTTACATCGGTTGCGGGGAGCGCGGCAATGAAATGACCGGCGTGCTCACCGAATTTCCCCACCTCATTGATCCCAGAACCGGACGTTCCCTCATGGAGCGTACGATTTTAATCGCCAATACGTCCAATATGCCGGTCGCCGCGCGTGAGGTCTCGATCTATACGGGCGTTACGATGGCTGAATTTTACCGCGACATGGGTTGCCATGTGGCGATCATGGCGGACTCAACCTCCCGTTGGGCGGAGGCGCTCCGTGAGCTTTCCGGGCGTATGGAAGAAATGCCCGCTGAAGAAGGCTTTCCCGCGTATCTTCCCACTCGTCTCGCCGAATTTTATGAAAGAGCGGGGCGCGTTGAAACCCTCAACGGCGAAGAAGGTTCGATTTCCATTATCGGGGCTGTGTCCCCGCCCGGAGGCGATTTCTCTGAGCCGGTCACCCAGCACACCAGACGTTTCACCCGTTGTTTCTGGGCGCTTGACCGTGATCTTGCGAACGCCCGCCATTACCCCGCCATAGGCTGGCTCGACAGTTATTCCGAGTACGCCGAGGAGGTCAAACTGTGGTGGGAACAGGTCAACCCCGCATGGGCTGTAGTCAGACAGAAAGCGTTGGACCTTCTTAAAAAAGAGCAGCGCCTTTCGGAGATCGTCAGGCTCATCGGACCTGACGCCCTGCCTGACGATCAGCGGCTCATTCTTGTTGTCGCGGAAATCATCAAGAACGGTTTTTTACAGCAAAATTCGTTTGACGAAATTGACATGTATTGTTCGCCGGCCAAACAGGTGCGGCTTTTGGAACTTATGATGAATTTCTACGAAAAAGCCGCCGTGTGCATAAAACTCGGCGCGCCTCTTGTACAGATAACCACGTTGTCCGAGCGGGAGCGTCTTTCCCGCCTCAAGAGCGAGATCAAAAACACCGACACGGCTTCGCTTGACGATTTTGAGTTTGAAATGAACAAGATGATGGAAGAATTGGAACGGAGTTACCGGACCAAGGAACATTTGTAAGGCGTTATGGTGAAACCGGCAAATGACGTCCCCGCCATCAGGCGGGGAAATAGACCTACCGCAAATATAAGGAGAGAACAGCATGGCTGATGAAAAAATCGAACAGTACCTCATCAATCTTATGGTAACGTACCGTGAAATTGATAAGAACCTGTGGCTCGTTGAAGACGAGGAAAACTATCTGGGAGAGGTCGCCATTATGAGGGCGGATCCCCTTGTCGTTATGAGGACTACGGTAATGGATGTGCCGGAGGAGAACAAAGAGAAATTCTTTGCGCTGTTATTGGGACTCAACGCGACGGATCTGGTTCACGGCGCCTATGCGCTGGATCATGGAAAAGTTGTTTTGATCGACACTCTGGAATATGATACAATGGATCTACAGGAATTCAGGGCGAGTCTTGACGCTTTCAGTCTGGCTCTGTCGCAGCACTATAAAATTCTTTCTGTGTATAGAAAGTAGGGGAAGGAGAGATATATGGGAATTTTTTCTAGACTTAAAACCTTTATTAGCTCAAATGTTAATGATCTCATCAACAAAGCCGAAGATCCGGAGAAAATGTTAAATCAACTCGTCATTGATATGAACAGCCAACTCATCGAATCCAAAAAAGCGGTCGCGCTTGCTATCGCCGATGAAAAAAAACTTGGCAGGGATACGGAAAATCAGTTCGCCTTGGCTCAAGAGTGGGAGCGCAAAGCCATGCTCGCGGTCAACGCGGGCAAAGACGATCTTGCAAAAGAAGCCCTGCTTCGCAAACAGGAATATGACAACGCATACGCCGAATATAAGAAACAATGGGAAGCCCAAAAAGCCTCTGTAGATAAGCTGAAAACCACGCTTCGGGAGCTTCAAAACAAGATCGATGAGGCGCAGCGCAAGAAAAACCTCCTTGTGGCCCGCGCAAAACGCGCGGAAGCTCAGGAGAAAATCCAAAGCGTCATCTCAAGCGTATCAGGCGACACCAGCGCGTTTGAAGCTTTTGACCGCATGGCCGCAAAGGTCGATCAACTGGAAGCCAAAGCCGACGCCCACGCGGAACTGGCGGATCTGTCCGCAGAATCGGATCTTAACAAGAAATTCAAGGAATTGGAAAAATCCGATTCGTCCGCAGACGCCATGCTGCTGGAATTGAAGCGGAAGATGAACGCCTTGCCAGGCGCGTAGCATGGAGGCGGCTGTCGCCCGCAATGTGCGGGTGACAGAAAATAGGCGTCCGCGACACATGCTTTCCTTACACAACGAGTCGCGCCGGTTTTCGCAAGATATGGCGGCCGTCCGCGCGGGACGCATGTTTGACGTCCATTCCCCAAAAAACGCCATGCATTCCGTTTTTGATCCGCCGCATATCTTGACACGCTCCCCCATTTGTTTATATACTATACGCTATATGGAGGGAGAAACTTTGGCATATAATGCATTGTCATCATACAAAAGCGCCGATATAACAACGGCAAGCCCTGCGCAGTTGATAGTAAAGCTCTATGATGAGGCTGTCCATCAGTTGGACAAGTCAATCGATCTTTTGGACGAATACGACAACGGGGAGAAAAAAGACCCGGGAAAAATAGAGCCTATCAGCAAAGCGGTGATTAAAGCGCAAGGAGTCATAAGTGAGCTTATGGCGTCTTTGGATATGGAACAGGGAGGAGAAATCGCCACGAACCTTTTTTCCCTCTACTCATTTTTCAATAAAGAGTTGTTCGACGCGAATATAAACCATGACAAGCGGCGGATCACTATTGTCCGCAATCTGGTTAGCGAACTTCGGAATACGTGGAACGAAGTCGCGTCAACTACCGCTGCCGGCGAGAAAGGCGTGTTGCCGAAAAACAGCGTCAACATTTCATCTTAACAGGTTTTCATCTTGGGCGATCTTTCTCCAGAAGAATTAAAAAAACGAGTGGCGATTGTCAAACGCTTCCGTGAACTCCTCATCGCGCAACGGGAGCGTTTTAACGCCTACCTTGAGACGCTTGAGAAGCAAAAAAATATTGTAGAAAACGGCAATGTGGATGATATACTTGCCTATGTTGAAATGGAAGAAAAAATGGTTTCCGATATTTTTTCCATCCAGAAGGTCATAGTTCCGCTTGAAGCGCAGTACCGTTCCCATTTAAAAGCGAATGTTGCAGGCAATGTATCCGCCTCTGGCGAGTCCGCTGGGTCCGACATACCGGAAATCGAGACGGCGCTTGAACGTCTCAGGGTGGAGGCAAACAACAAGTTGGAACAAAACCGCAGTCTGCTTGAAAAGCGCATGAGCGAATTTCGGGAAGAACTGAAGGCGCTCAGAAATAATCCCTATATAAAGCGGAAAGCTTCATTTGCCACGGCAGAATCGGCGTCTTTTTTGGATATAAAAGGGTAGCGGCTGTCAGCGGACGCTGAAAAATTTTCCGGATCCTTTCTCAAAACGCCGAATTTTGGAAAAGGCTCTTGACATAATTTTATTTTTTTATTAGTATGATTTTGAAAAGTGGATTCGCTTCCAAAAGAAAGAACCAGTGTGAATGAGCGTGTTGTTCAGGTAGGATGTAAAATTAACCTTCACTTGGAGGTGAAAGACCGCAGGCCCGACGGTTATCATAATTTGGAAAGCATTTTCATTCCGTTGAAATGGGGGGATATTCTTTCTTTTACTGCGCTTGATCAGCGGTTGTCATGCGATCTGCGTGTGTTTTGGAATGTTCCTCATAGAAAATGTATAGAAACCTTTCAGAAAACGTTTTGTGATATGCCGGTTGAAAAAAACATCGTGTACAAGGCGCTTTCCCTTTTTCGGGAGCGGACCGGCTGGGACAGAGGCATACGGATTGCGCTTGAAAAAAAAGTTCCACTTGCAGCCGGTTTAGGCGGCGGCTCCGCTGACGCGGCGGCGGCGTTGCGTACGCTTGATGACATGGCGGAAACGCGCTTGCCGTTTGATGAGTTGCGTGAAATGGCCGCGGAGTTGGGAAGCGATGTGCCGTTTTTTTTGTACAAAACGCCGGCGTATGTTTCAGGACGGGGAGAGCGTATACAGAAGGCGGCGTGTCCGTGGGATTTCTGGGCGCTTCTGGTTGTTCCTGATTTTGAAAGCGGCACCGCATCCGCTTTCCGGGCGTTGGATAAAGAACGGGAAAACGGCGCCGGCGCGCCGAAACCTTCGTTGAGCGGGAAAGAGTTGATGGATGGTTTGAAAGATCATCCTTCAAATTGGCGTTATTGCAATGATTTTTTATCTTTTTTTTTAGAAGGAGAGCATAAAAAAGAGTATTTCGCTATATTTGAAACGCTTAAACATGGAGGCGCCGATTTTTACAGTTTGTCCGGCTCCGGTTCGTGTTGTTTCGGTGTTTTTACTCATAAACAGGCGGCGGAATCTACCGAAAGGGTGTTGGCTGAGGGTAAAAATTTCGTTCAAATAATTCATTTCACCTCTTGCATTTTCTAAAAGAGTAATGTATTGTATATATATGTTTTTGAAGGAGGTGGGTCATGAAGATTACCGACATCAGAATCCGTAAAGTATCCGGCGAAGGAAAACTCAAGGCGTACGTAACGGTTACTTTTGATGATTGCTTTGTGGTGCATAATGTAAAAATCATTGAGGGAAAAAACGGGGCTTTTGTAGCAATGCCGAGCCGGAAGACCAGTTCTGGAGAGTATAAAGATGTAGCGCACCCAATTAATCCCGAATTCAGAGCGGAACTACAGAACGAAATACTGACTAAATATGAATCAGGAAGTGACGATCCGACTCTGGAAATATAAAAAATGGGACATCTAAAACCTTGGTTTTAGATGTTTTTCTTGGGACGTAGGCAAGTGGCAAGCCACCGGGTTTTGGCTCCGGCATGCACAGGTTCGAACCCTGTCGTCCCAGATATAAAAGACGTTTTAATGCGCGCGCATCGCACTCCCCTTACAAGCAAGGTGGAGTGAAAATAAATGAACATTTTGGAGAAACCATGAGCAAACTTGTATTGTCGGCGAAAAAAAGGGAGAAAAGCGGCTCAATTTCAGCCCGCAATCTCAGAAAAATAGGGCGTATACCTGCGGTTATATGCGGGCGCTCAGGCTCGTCTTTGTCTATTGAGCTTGACGCAAAAGAGTTTTCCGGCAACGTGAAAAACATCACCGGAAGCACTATTGTAACGCTGGATGTTGACGGGCAACCCTACGATGCTTTTGTGAAAGACACCCAGCGCAATATTTGCGACAATAGCATCCTGCATGTTGATTTTTACACGGTTGAGAAAGATGTCGCCATGCGGGCGAAGGTTCACCTTCTGGCGCAGGGAAACCCCATCGGCGTACGGGACGGCGGAACCCTTGAATTGCCTTTGCATGAGATCGAAGTCGAATGTCTTCCCAAAGATCTGCCCGTACGGCTCGTGATTGACATTTCCGGACTCAAAGCGAACCAATCCATTCATGTGCGCGATATTGCGTTGGGCGAGAATGTCAAACTCGTCTCTTCCGGCGATCAGGTGGTGGCGTTGGTGAAATTCGCTAAAGCCGGCGCCGCCGCCTCTGAAGAGGAATCCGCGTCCGAATCAGGCGCCGCCTCTGAAAAGAAATGAGGTCTTGCCGCAAGGCCTTCTTACATGAACGATTTTGAAAAAAAAATTGCCGGTGGGCTAGGCGACTGGTCCGCCGGCTCTTTGTTTTTAACAGCCGTTTCAGGCGGCGCGGATTCTACGGCGTTGCTGGTTGCGATGGCCGGCATAGCCGGTGAGCTCGGCTTCACGTTGCGTTGCCTGCATGTGGATCACGGCATCAGACCTGAAGCCGAGCGGCATGGCGATGCGGAAGCCGTCGAGCGGTTGTGCGCCCGCTTTGACGTGCCGTGCGCTATTGCGGTCATTCCGCCGGGAGAAGTCGAGCGAACCGCGAAAGAGCGGGGCATCGGCATAGAGGCTGCGGCGCGGCTCTTCCGGCACAGGGCGTGGGAAAAAGAGGCGGCGCGTGTTCACGCGGAACGGGTTCTGGTCGCCCACACGGAAGACGATCTTTTGGAAACCATCTTGATGCGGTTTTTAAGAGGTTCCGGCCCCGCCGGGCTTGCGGGTATGAAACGCGAGCGGCCCCCCGCGCTTCGTCCCATGCTCTCTGTAACCCGCGCTGAAGTGTTGCGTTATCTTGAAGCGCGGGGCATTTCCTTCCGAACCGATTCTACAAACAACGATACGTATTACCTGAGAAACCGCATCCGTCTTAAACTCATCCCGTTTCTGGACGCTTTTTTTTCTGAATCAGAGCCTGACTGGAGGAAGAACGCGCTTGCGGGCGCTGAAACGCAACGGTATGTCGCTGATTTTCTTGAAGAAGAAGCCTCCGCCCGCGTCAAGTGGATTAATGAGGCGGACGGCTGCGGAAAAAAAGTGGTTGCGACGGCTGATTTTTTTTCTTTGCCGGAAATTCTGCGGGAAGAGTCTCTGTTCAGGGCGATAGACGGGCTTAACCAAACGAAAGAGGCGCCGCCAAAACGTTCGGCGCTGCGGCTTTTCTGCCAGGGACGTGCGAATGCGGTCGACACGGGCAAGATGAGAGTTACAAAAGAGAAGGGTAGGGTGGTTGTCGCGGAGCGGCAAAAATTTTCAGAAACGGGTTTCGCTTTGTTAATTCATGGCGAAAGCGATGCGGCTGAAGACCAGTCCGAAGAACAATCGTACGGTTTGGCGCGGGGTATGTTGATAAAAAAAAAAGGAAGATATATAATGGGCAAAGAAATATTCGAGGCGGGCGAAGGACCGTTCCCCGCCGTGATCCATTCTGTAGGCAACGGAAAAATAGCGGTTGATTATAGTGGAGGTGGCAATGGCTAATGATATAAATCGAAAAAACAAACCGGCTCCCGTAGCCTTGGTGTTTTTGATTGGAGCGGTGATTCTTGTTGGCGCAACTTTTTTCAGGCCGGTGGCGCCGGCCGT
This sequence comes from Treponema sp., assembly GCA_031257675.1. Classification (GTDB taxonomy): domain Bacteria; phylum Spirochaetota; class Spirochaetia; order Treponematales; family Breznakiellaceae; genus JAIRKH01. The sequence continues at coordinate 18,711 of JAIROG010000128.1, forward strand.
GCAGATGTTGCCGTATTCCGGCTTTATGAATCAGCTTGAGCAAGAGAATATAGATAAAATTGTTATCCTTGACAACAACTTGATAGAAGGAACGCTCAAAAAAGGCGGTTCCTTTAAGACCATCATCCCCTATAGCGATCCCTCATTGTTGCCTAAATTGCTTGAAAATGATATTGCGGTGGAAGGCGGGTCGTCCGGCAATCCTCTGTTGCGGATAGCTTTTGAACTGCTTCCATGGATCATAGGGTTTGTCTTCATCTATCTTATGATGAGAAACATGCAATCCGGGGCCGGCGGCAAAGCGTTTCAGTTTGGAAAAAGCCGCGCGAAACGGTATCAGGAGGGAGATAAGAAGATAACTTTTGCCGATGTCGCGGGGCAGAAGGACGCCAAGTACGAGCTTGAGGAAGTGGTCGCTTTCCTGAAAAATCCCCAGAAATTCACTAAAATGGGAGCGAAAATACCGAAAGGCGTGTTGCTCGTAGGTATGCCCGGCACCGGCAAGACCCTTATGGCGCGGGCGGTCGCCGGAGAAGCCGGCGTTCCTTTCTTCCACATGTCAGGCTCTGATTTTGTGGAGATGTTTGTCGGCGTGGGCGCGAGCCGCGTACGCGACCTTTTTGATCAGAGCAAAAAAAGCGCGCCGTGCTTCATTTTTATTGACGAGCTTGACGCGGTTGGAAGGACTCGCGGCGCGGGGTATGGCGGCGGTCATGACGAGCGGGAGCAGACCCTGAACCAGATTCTTGTGGAGATGGATGGGTTTGACGCAAAAGAGGGCGTCATCATTCTGGCGGCGACAAACAGACCGGACGTGCTTGATCCCGCGCTCCTGCGTCCCGGTCGTTTTGACCGGCAGGTGGTGGTCGCCATGCCCGATATAAAGGAACGGGAAGCCATCCTGAACATTTACGCCAGAAAAATATCGCTGGCTCAGAGCGTTGATCTGGAGCGTATAGCCCGCGCTACGCCGGGTATGAGCGGCGCTGAGATCGCCAATCTTGTAAATGAAGCGGCGCTGTTCGCCGCGCGCAAAGACAAGTCCGAAGTCGAAATGGTTGATTTTGAGGAGGCGCGGGACAAAATCATCATGGGCGTAGCCCGAAAAACGCTGGTTGTTTCCGAGAAAGAGCGCAAGATGACCGCCATTCACGAGAGCGGTCATGCCTTGCTCCATTACTATCTCAAACACGCTGATCCGCTTCACAAGGTTACGATTGTGCCGCACGGACGGGCGCTCGGCATGGCGATGTCCCTGCCGGAAGAAGACGTTTACAGCCGTACGAAAGGCTGGATCGAAGACAGAATCGTTATTTGTTACGGGGGTTGGGCAGCCGAGAAAATTTGCTTTGATGAGACCACTACAGGAACCAAGCAGGACATTCTACAGGCTACGGAAATGGCGCGGAACATGGTGTGCGAATGGGGCATGTCTGAGGAAATGGGTCCCGTCGCCTACGGACAGGAGGACGAGCCTATTTTCATTGGCAAGGAAATCGCCCGCCACAAAGATTACGCCGAGGAAACCGCGAGACGGCTTGATAAGGCTATAAAGAAAATACTGGATAATGCGCGGATTGTCGCTGAAAACATACTCACTGAACATAAAGACAAGCTTGAAAAACTCGCCGATGTGCTAATGGCGCGGGAAACCTTGACCGATGATGAAGTTAGGTTGTTGGTAGGATTACCTCCGAGGGAGGCGGTTGTTGTATAATTTGTGTGGAATTTTTATATTCTTAAAAAGGGCGCTTTTTCCGCTCGTGTTCTTATGCGGCGTGTTGGGCGCGACGCTGGTGTTTTCTCTCGATACGAAGGAGAGCGATGCGGTTCTTGCGCAAAAATATTTTGAGTGGGCGCAAGGTATGGCTAACGCTGGACGCTGGAGTGAAGCCCGCGCCGGTTTGGAGCGTTCCCTTGACTTTGCCGATGTGTCTTCAGACATCCCCTATCTATTGGCGCTTGCCCGTCAGCGCGAAGGCGCGTCACGCGGTCTCGTGTTGGAAGCGGTTGAACTGGCGCTTGCTTGCGATAGGTGGCGGCGTTATACGGCTGAACAGGGAACGCTCTTGCGCGCGCGGCTCTTGGTTGGTTTGCGCAAATTCACGGCGGCGCTGGAATCCCTTGCGGGCGTTTCTGAAAGCGCTGAAAAATGCGAGATTCAACTGTCAGCTCTTAAAGGCTTGGACAATCGCCCTGCTTTTGATGCGGCGGCGGCTCTCGCGCTTGACGTGTACCCGCGCAACCCCGTCTTTGTCCGGATCATTTTCACCTATTTTTCCGCCGGTTTTACCGCTGGATATGCCACGGACGGCGCCGGGGGCGGCAAATTGCCCGAAAGAAACGAGAGTGACCTTGTATACATTTGTTTGCGCAGACTGCCCCTGTTGATCGAATACGATCCGGAACTTGCCTATCTAGCGGCGCCGTTTATCCCCAATGTGGAGGAGGCGAAACTTTTGGTCGCGGCGTATTTGGCTGCGCATGAAAAGCCGAACACCGCTTCAATTCCTGTCGCGCTTTCACTTGGGCTTATTGATGAGCAATCTGCGGTTGATTCGGTTTTCAGCGCTCAGGTTGTTGATAAAGATGCGGCGCTTTCTGTGTGGAATCTTTGCACTGAAGAGGGGCGAACCAGCCTGCGACAACGGCTTTTGTCGTGGACAGGCGTCATTACCGTAGACATGGATAAAGACGGCGTTATTGAAAGGTGGACTTCCTACCGCGCCGGCAGGATAACATTGTACAGGGAAGATGCGGATCAAGACAATGGCATGGAGCTTATTGTCAGGTTTGAAAACAGCATCCCTGTAAGTGCGGAAACCGGAGACTTTGCCGTACAGTGGGAACGGTACCCGGCGATTCTGTCTTCTGATTTCAAAGGCGCCCGTTATTTCCCGAAGCCAAACAATTTCTTTTTTGAACCCGTACGCCTTATAGAACTTGTTCAAGGAGGGGTTCTGTACCCGGAAAAAAATATGTGGGCGGTGATCCTTACGGAACGTACATTGATTGCTTCCGCTATTCTGGTTGAGCGGGACAGTACGGAGTTTTCCGGCGCAAAAGAGCGTATAGAATTGATGCATGGGATTCCCCAGCGGTCCCGTGAGTATCTAGACGAAAGGATCATATCCGAAACAGCGTACAGCCAAGGCAAGCCTATTATCCAGAAGCTCGATCTTGATTTGGATGGAGTTCTTGAGACGACATGGCCGTTAGAGGAATAGACATGGGGCGACTGCGCAACCCGCCGGGTACGGCTATGATGTGCCGCTTTGTCTCTTCAAAAATTCTTTGTATTTTTCAGGATCAACTCTGAATGCCACGATCGGCGTGGTTTCAGAAGCCTTTTCGAGCGCGGCGTCCGCTTCCCGCATCAAACGCTCCGGCTCGATTTTATCACGTCCGCAACGGGAGCTGACGCCCACGAAAAGGTTGATGGTTTGTCCGGGTCGCTTATCCAGCAAGGCGGCGCGGAATTCCGCCGCCTTGTTAAACGCGGCGTCAATATCCGTATCCTGCGCAATGACGGCAATGCCGGAACCGTCTTTTTCAAAAATCAGATCGCGGAGCACAAAAAAATCTATGGCTTGGGCGGCCAAGTCGGGGAGTATCGTTTCGTCCGGAGCGTCAACTTTTATGGCAAGCAACGCCAAGTCTTGACTGAACGCTTCGCTCCTGTACAATTCGTCTTCGAGCTTCCTTGTCAGGTTTGCCTCCCTAGTGAGACCGAGTTCGGTGTAGGTAGGTTCGTCATTTTCTTTTGGGAAAAGTCCGGCAAACTCATCTTCGCTGATGTCGGCGTGGAGCGGCATATTGTCAATCCCAGACTGAGAATAAGAAGCGGAAGGAGCCGTCTGTTCTGGATCCGTTGGATATGTCGCTTCCTCCGTATTATGAGAATCATGGATTTCGTCGTCGCTGTCTTCCATGTCAAACATGTCAGAGAAGCTGTCATCGTCATCTGTTTCTTGCGCCGCGCCGCCTACGGTGACGGGAACCGTCTCTTTTACTAAAAGGTAGCGGAGCAACAGGGTTATGCAGGAGATGCAAAATCCTATCACCACGATGGCGAGGGTCTGTTTCAATATGATGATCAAGCTTTTATAATCAAGAAAATTGTAGATGACTCTGACCGTTACATTCCGCTGATTTTCAATCTCAAGGGCCGCAAAAAGAGGTTTTGAGAGACCAGGCGTGGCTTTGAAAACCAGCTTTTCGCCGTTCCACGCAATGCCGGATTCTCGTGACCGTTCAAACCCGTATTCGCTGGACACATTTGAAATAATAGCCGCCTGTAAGGTGTTTGAAGATTTGAGCGCATTGGTAATATTGGTTTGAAACCGCTCGCTCATAAACCTATGGTTGCCTTCAGTCGTAGCGTATATAACAAAATCATCGAATTCCTTGTGGGCAAGCGAACGTTGCCCGCCAACCATGTGGTACACTCGTATGCCTGCAAAAATGAGCGCGAACACATACACGGCGATGCAGGCAAGCGCGATTATTAATGAGATATGGTGAGAAATAAGGGAGCTTTCAAGCGAAACTTCTACTGAAGTACGAGAATCTTTGTAACGCATGCCTATATTATATACGGGAATTACCGAATGCTCAAGTCCTCAATGCAAGAAATCCCTTTTTTCTTCATATACGCCGCGATGCCGTCAATGATTTCGAGCATGACTGCGGGATTAGCAAAGGTCGCCGTCCCAACCTGTACGGCTTTTGCGCCCGCCAAGAGAAATTCGAGCGCATCATTCGTGCAGGCGACGCCGCCAAGTCCGATGATTGGCGCGGCGACAGCTTCGGCAAGTTCCCAGACCATTCTGAGCGCAATGGGACGGATGGCGGGACCAGAGAGTCCTGCGCTTACATTGTCGAACACCGGCGCGCGTTTCTCGATATCTATGGCAATCGCCTTAAACGTGTTTACCAGAGAGAGGGCGTCCGCGCCCGCCGCTATACACGCGGAAGCGACCGCGACGATGTAGGGCGCATTGGGCGAGAGTTTTACCATGAGCGGCTTATGCAACGCCTTCCGTACATGACCCACGACAGATGACGCGGCTTCTGGCTCGAGTCCAAACGCCATGCCGCCTGATCTTACGTTGGGGCAGGAGATATTTAGCTCCACCATGTCAACGCCGCACGTGTCCAGAAGCCGCGCCCCTTCTGCGTATTCTTCCACAGACGATCCCGAAAGGTTCGCAATGACAATGACGCCTTGTTTTTGCAACTCCTGTACATAGGGCATATCTTTTTCAATGAAAGCCGGTATGCCGGAGTTTTCAAGCCCGATTGAGTTCATAAGCCCGGACGGTGTTTCATGCAGCCTCATGCCGTTGTTGCCGGCTTTTGGTTCAAGGGTGAGTCCTTTGACGCAGACGCCGCCTAACGCGCCTGTGTCAAGCAACCCGGCGTATTCCCTGCCGCAACCGAATGTGCCAGACGCCGCGATCACCGGGTTCTTGAATCGGACGCCGGCGATAGTCACGGAAACATCCGGTTTTTTCAATAATGGATTGTCAGGCAAAAATCACCTCCCGCGCATTGAACACCGGACCATCGGCGCAACAGCGTTTGTTGCCGGACGCCGTTTTTACGGCGCAACCCAGACACGCGCCCACGCCGCATGCCATGTGATTTTCCACGCTGATAAAGCAGGGGATTCCCGCTTTTGCGCACACCGCCGCCACCGCTTTAAGCATGGCGGTCGCGCCGCAGGAGAACACGGCGGCGTATGCCCTCGCGTCCAGGGCGTCCGTAACGACCCCTTTTTCTCCATCGCTGCCGTCATCGGTTGTAACAATGAGTTTTTGCGGGGGAACCGGAAGGGAGGCTGTCATGCCGGTCAACCATGGCGAAGCTGTGGAAAAACCCGCGTAGAAATGGAATGAAGGCGAGGCCCGCGCCGCTAATTCCTCCGCGAAATACAAAAGCGGGGCGCAGCCTAAACCGCCTGATACAAGCGCGATGGGTTTTCCGTTTTGGGGCGCTTCGGGTAGAAAGTCTGACCAGCCGTTGCCGAGGGGTCCAATCATAAACACGGTCTCACCTTCCCGTGTTTCGGCAAGTTCTCTGGTGCCTGTTCCAATCTTCATAATGAGGAAGTGAACGGCGCGTCCATCGTAATGGGCGGCGCTTATAGGACGCCCCAAGATCACCGAAGATCGACCTGATTTTATAAGAAAAAACTGACCCGCTCCAGGAGGCGCGTTTTCCCATGCAACCGCCAGCCTGAATGTGTCGTCACTAATGGATTTGTTGGCGACAACCGTGTATAATCCGCTTTGTTTGCCGCTCATTGCGTTCCTTTTTTGCTTTCAACAGCGTTCTTAATCGCGTCTCTCATTTTGACGGCTTCATTGTACGCGGATTCCGCCGCGAATTTCGCGGCTTTACGGTTGTCCATCTGGTACGCGCTGACGTCGCCTGCGGCTTCCGCAACCGCAATCCACGCTTTGAGGATAGACCGCGATGCGTTTACCACGCCGCCATTGCCGTTTTGCAGAAGCGCCGCCGCGTCTTCCGCAGCGCCGCCTTGAGCGCCGTATCCCGGTATAAGAAAGAAAAGGTTCGCGTATTTCCGCCTGATTTCCACGGCTTCCTCTCGCTCTGTACAGCCTACAACCGCTCCGAAGGCGCCGTAGCCATATACACCCATATGATCCGCCGCCAAAGCGGAAAGTTTGTCGCCAACCGCGTGATACAACCGTCCGCCGTCTTTCAATTCCCGATACTCAAAGTCTCTCATGCCCTTATTGCTTGTCCGCATAAGCGCAAACGCGCCTTTGCCTGCGCTTTCGGCGTAACGCAACCACGGTTCAAGCGAGTCAACGCCCATGTATGGAGAGAGGGTGACGAAGTCCGCCTCAAACTCGCCCGCAAAATGAGCCAGCGCATACTGTTGAGCCGTATCCGCAATATCTCCGCGCTTGATATCGGCGATGACAAGACCGTTTTTTTTGCGAATGTACCGCAGGGTTTCCGCGTACGCTGAAAGCCCTTCAAATCCAAGCGCCTCGTAGTAGGCTATCTGCGCCTTGTAACAGGCGCACACGTCAAAGGTCGCGTCAATGACAGCCTTGTTGTAGTCCAGCACGGCCGCCGCGCCGGAACCGGCGTTTTTCACCATGCTGGAAGGCACATAAGAAGGGGATGTGTCCAGACCCACGCACACAGCGCCTTCTTTTGCGACAGATTCGTAAAGTTTGTCGATATTGTACATCATGTCACCGCACCTGCACCCGCCAATTCCTGCCCGCGACAAAACCCCAGCGTTTGTTCACATAGATGGAAAAGGCGTTCGCCTCGGTCTGAAAGGCTCTTCCTATGTCGGGCCACGTGCCGGAGTAATCGTCCTTTTTCGGGAGCATCGCCCTGCGCCAGGGGGATGCCTCCAGACGGGACGCCAGATTGCCGCCGAAATACCAGTACGCTTGGTTGGCGGGCTGTTGCAACACATGCGCTTGAAATTCGTTCATCACCAGATAATTGTCCGCAATATCGTAATGCTGATAATCGAAGAAAGACAGGATGAAGTTCTTTGCCGCCGGCATAAGCGAGTCGTAGCGGCTTTTGGTGAAGGAGCGAAAATCAGCGTCAATGAAGAAAAGCCCGTGAAACCCTTCGTGCGCCATGAATTGTTTGCGCAGAACATCGGAGGACTCTCTTGACACGGAGATGATCGCCCCGGAACCGGCGCGTATCTTTTCATTCGTTTCCCTTTTCAAAATCTCATTTGCAAAAAGTATTTCTTTCAGTTCGAATTCTTCTTTCAGGAGCGGAAAATGCGTTGTTTCCGCGCGCTCAAAAAAAGCCGCAAGGTCTTCGGCGCGGTAATCGTGCGCATTCCAGCCATGCTGTCCTTCGAGATCCTGATCCGTAACAAGCCTGCCGCGGTAACCCGCCTTTTCCACAAAGAACGCGAGCCGCTTGAAAAGATTGTCCTGCACCTGATAATTCGCCGTATCAAAGATAAGCAGGGACGGAAATCCCTCCCACAGGAAAACCTCGTAACGGCTGTCCCGCCATTCGCCCTGACGGTAGGCGAGCGCTATGCCCGGATCCGCCGGAATGGGGGCGAAGGGGAACGCCCTCTCCTCGGAAGCCTCCAATCTCACCGTTCCCATGCGACTTGAAACGGTTACCCTGAGCGGATACGGATTGGAGGGAAACATGCCCGGCGGTACGTAGAGCGAATTTCCCTTTTGATGGGGCCCTGTCCATTCAAAAAATATTTCGCCAGGTTCAACCGTGATTGTATCCTCTCCGCCGGTTCTTGAATCAGAAGGATCGTAGAAAGAAGAAGCCGAAAGCTCGATCTGTCCGCCGCTTCTGAACGTTTCAGGCGGATCGATGAGCCACGACTCATTGCTTGTTCTGGTGTCGTCTTGCCGGACAAAAGGCGTTGTCAGAAAGGTCTTTCCTTCTGGCGACGCTTCCCACGAGAAACCGAACCAGCGTTTTTTGATGCGCAAGGCTTTTATCTCAAGGAAGGAATCCGATTCTTCCTTGGAGGCTTTTCCCTGTCGAGAGACGGAAACAGTGAATCTGCGGATGCTTGCGGCGTTGACCGGCGCCGCAAATCGTATGACATCGGGCTTTTGTTCAGTGATGAGCGATGCGTCTAAGGGAAGCTCCCAGTCAATCGCTCCCACTCCCGCTCCTTCTATATACAGCCTGATTTCGCCGTTGAATTGACCATGTATCGTATAGGCCAACTCAATGGAGGAATTTTTGGGAAATGGGGTCAGTTCCTCAAAGAAAAATTCCGTCTTGCTCTTTTTTGCAAGCGGAATAATTCCGGTTGATCTCTTCTTTGAATGCCCATAGAGGATTCCGGAGTCAACGGCAAAATTTACGCGCTTCTTGAAAGAACAGGATGAAAAATATGTTAATGAGAATATAATAAATAGAAAAAATATCTTGTTCCGCATACTATTTTATTTTAGCATGATTTTGACGATACATGCAATATGACAAGAATGGAAGAAATAATTTTTCTGGCGCTTGCGCCCCACCGCGATTGCGGGAAAGGCGTGGGAATTGTCAAGCGGTCGCTTTTCTCGCTCGGTTTTTATGGGGCGTTTTCATTTCCCACGGCAAGCCCGCTTGCCGTTCTTGCGCGCGCGTTGACAAAAGGCGAACTCAAGCGGATCGCGGCGCGGTTGCGGGAGCATACGTTTGCGGGTGGAAAAAGAGGGCGCATAACCGCCGGAGAATGGGGGACGACAACGCTCGGCGGGATTCTTTTTGGAGGGCAACGGCTTGATGTTCCGGTGGAGCAGTTGTTTCAAGCGGGCGCCGCGCTTCCATACGGCGTTGTTGTGGAGCCATGCGCGGTTCCCCTGCTTGTGGAGGCTGTGATGCGCGGCGATGCGCCGGGCGACAATGCGCTGTGGGAAACTTGGAAAGCCGCCGGGGAAAAGACGCAGCCTGCCATACAGATTGCGCCTTTTTCTTTTACCGCAGGATATGTGGCGAACCTTGCGTTGCGCCCACTTTGCAATGACGGCTATTCGTTTGAATGGCGCGTCGGAGAGCCGGCATGGATGCCAAAAACGCAGCGCTTTTCAGCCGAAAACGACCGGTAAGAAGATATATGCCGTTATAGGACTTTTTTAACGCCGCTTCAGCGTACCGCATAGCCAAAAACATGTCAATGCCGCTGGATCACGCGTTTAAGCGCTTCTATCAGGGCGTCGATGTCGTCCATAGCGGTCGAGCGTCCCTGAGAGACGCGGACGCCTTCCAGTTGCGCGTCTTTCGCCTCGCCCATCGCCGCAAGCGCCGGACGGTCGTTTGAAGCGGAAGAGCAGGCTGAACCTGTCGAAACGGCGAAGCCTTCATCGTCAAGCGTCCGTACGAGAACCTCGCCCGGAAGACCCTTGATGCGCATCTGGAGAATGTAGGGGGAAAACCGTCCGTCTTCCGCGCCCCTGTCTTCCGGTATGAGGGCGCAGCGTTCATTCTCACGCAGAAACCCGATAAGACGGGCGAAACGCTCGCGGGCGTTCCCGTATTCGGATCGGGCCGCCTCTTCATCGGCATAGCGTTCCATGCAGGAAGCCAGAGCGACTGCGCCTCCGGTGTTTTCCGTGCCGGATCTGACGCCGCGTTCCTGAGAGCCACCTTTGAAAATGGTTTCAAGCGGTTTTTTAAGGTACAAAAGCCCTATGCCGCGAGGGGCGCCGATCTTGTGTCCGCTCATGGAAGCGGAATCCACCCATGAAAGGGGAAGCGCCTTTCCGCCGGTTTTTCCAAGCGCCTGAACCATATCGCAGTGCAGGTGAACGGGTTTTGCCCCGGCGATCCTTCTTTTTTGTAAATATTCGGAGATTTCTTCTATATTATTCACCGCGCCGGTTTCGTTGTTCGCCAACATGACGGCGGCAAAACCGGCGTCCGGCTGCTTCTCCAGCGTTTTTTCAAGACAAGCCGCCGTCACCCGCCCATCCGGTTCAACCGGTATGAGTGCGATCCGTTTGCCCAGCCGTTCAAGCATGAAGCAGTTTTCCCGTATGGACGGATGCTCAACCGCCGAAAAGAGGACGGCATTCACTCGTTGGCGCAACAATAGGGAATAGAGAACCAGCGCGTTTGACTCGGTTCCTCCCGATGTCCAGTAGAGTTGTTCGGCGGAAACGCCCAATATACGGGCGCACCGTTCCCGGGTGTCTTCCACCATCCGCCGCGCCGTCTTTCCTTCCTCATGCCGCGAAGAGGGATTCCCAAAGGGAATTTTTTCACTTTCAATGGCGCCAAGCGGATCAGGCGGCGCGGTCGCAGCCCAATCAAAGTAATGACGGCTGTCCATTTAGCCCCAATCTAACGCAGAAACCAGAGCAATAAAGCTGGCTATGCGCGTTTCGCGGCGTTTGTTGCGCATAAAAATCACAATTAGACCTCTCAATAATCTGTTTTGTTTGCGCGTTGCATCAACACGCTGCGCGCCCTTCAAAGGCGGCTTGAGGCATTGCGATCATCCTCAGCGAGCCTCGTCCGGCCGCTTATTCTTTAATGCGGTACACACCTTGATTTTCGCACACTATCGCATCCTTTTGCAAGCCGTCAAGGGCGCGGTACAGTTCCTGTTTTTGGGCTGCGGTTTTGCGCAGCAAAGACTCTATAGTTGACGCGCCTTCCTGCGCAAGGGCGCGGACGACGCCTCCCCGAATCTGCCGAAGCGAACCTTCAAATTTGGATTGTTTTGCGTAATGGGCGCTTCTGCGGTTCGGATTTACATGCAGCTTCTTGAGATTCGTCCCATAATCCATGAGCGCCCAGTACCAGAGGCGCGGATTTTTTCTGGTCTCTCCATCAAGGGCAGCCTCGAGTATGGAAAAAATCTCACGGTCGGAAACGGCGCGCGGTGAATGGGCGTCATAGAAAAAGTGAATCGTTGCGGCCCGGATGTTGGTCTCAATAAAGACGGACGGATAATTGTAGGCGAAACAGGCTATAGCGCCGGCCGTGTACGCGCCGGCCCCGGGCAGAGAACAGAGAATATCCGGCGTTTCAGGGACATGCCCCCCGTAATCTTCCGTGATGACGCGGGCGCAGTCTTTCAAGAAACGGCAACGCCTATTGTAGCCAAGCCCCACCCATTCGGAGAGGGCTTCTTCCAAAGAAGCGGTATGCAAGGCTTCCGGCGAGGGCCAGCGTGACATCCAGCGTTCAAAATAGGGGATCACCCGCTCGGTCTGCGTCTGTTGCAGCATAAATTCGGAAACCAGCACGCCCCACGGCGCCGTCCGTTCCCTCCAGGGAAATGTTCTCCCGTATTGCTCATAATATGAATGCACTTCGGCTTTGAATCGCTTGATTTTCTCAATTTTCTCAACATTCGCCGTCATAATGTTTCCAGAACCCTCTGCGCCTTTGCCGCAAGAGCGCTGTTTTTCTGATTTGCAAGAATGCGGACTTCTTCGGTGAGAGACGTGAACCTGTTGTTCTGCGTCATATCAAGGGCGGCTGACTTTTCCACAGCCGAACCGGACGCGAAGAATCGCCGGGCAAGACTTTCGAGCTTGCCGCTTTTTGCCTTTGAAAGGATGCGCAAGAATCCGTTGTAAAGCGTGGTCGTGTGTTTTTTTTGAGCTTCATCCAGCGCCTCGATCACCTGTTGTACATAGGCGTCCGCATTGTTGTTCAAAAGCATTTCGGCAGCCAAAATCCGCGCGTAATCGGGGATTCTCGCCCCGGAAAACAGCGCGTCAAGCGCACCCACCGCTTCTCCGTTGCCGATGGCGCCCAACGCCCTGATCGATTCTTCCCGCACAATCCGCGCCTCGTCCTTTTCAGCCCGATGCTTGAGATACGGAATCGCGGCGGACAGTTTTCGCTCGCCCGCCGACTTCGCCGCGGCGGCTCGCGTACGGAAAACCGGATCGCGGAAATTTTCCATGATCGCTTCGTCAACCCGCTGTCCTGAAAACGGACCTAGAGCGGCGACTGCGGCGGTACGCACCGTAGGCTCGGACGTGGACAATGCGCCGAGAATAGCGTCAAGTCCGGCGTCATCCCCTATTTTGGAAAGCGCCTCCAGCGCCGCTATGCGCAGAGAAGAGCTTTGCCCGCTGTCATTTACAATATCAACAAGGAAAGGAACCGCTTTTCTTGATTTAGTTTCCCCCAATGCGTTCAGAAGCGTTCCATTATTCCCGGCGCCCGGATCGCGGTTTGTGTAGAGATCGATCAGAAATTCCGCGATTTCATCGGCGCCACCGGCGCCGCCGGAGTCACTCGCAACATTGCCCAGAGCGCGAATCGCCGGACCCAAAATATCCGACGCCCCGTCATCGACGACCTCTTTCAAAACCGAAGCCGCTTTGGGCGGTTTCATCTTTCCACAATATTCTATAGCCGCGACAATCACATCCTGCGGTTCATCCGCGCGGTTTTCAATGATCGCAATCGCCTTTTCTTCCAGATCGCCTTTCTGCCTGCCCCCGAAAAAAGACAACGCCCCGGCGATGATCTTCCTGTTTTGCGTGGTTTGCGCTACCCGCGCCAGTTCCTCATCAAGCCTATCGTCCGCATACGAAGGGTCTTTTTTCAAGTTTTCAATCAGCGCCGCTATTTCGGTTTCCGTCCCGTAGCGAATGACATCAAGCCGGTCTTGCGATTCATCAGCCCACGCTGCGGCGGCAATCCAAAAACACAATGAAACGACTGCTATTGGTTTCATGCTCAAATCTCCCGTTCACAGGTATTATACATCATTTTCCGTATTTTCCGTATATTTTTTCAAAAAGTCCGCCTTAAAAGCCGGGAATCTGCCTTCCTCTATGGCTCTACGGGCGTTTTCCACCAAATCGTACAGAAAGTAGAGGTTATGATAGCTTGCCAGCATGGAACAGAGAATTTCCTGTGCCTTGAAAAGATGCCGTAGGTACGAGCGGCTGTATGTGCGGCAGACTTTGCAGGCGCATGATTCATCAAGGGGGGACTGGTCGAATTTGTTGTCGAGCTTTTTCAGGGAAAATGCGCCGGATCGCGTAAAAACATGTCCGTTCCTGCCCACTCTGGTCGGGAAAACGCAGTCAAACATGTCAATGCCACTCTCAATCGCTGCCAGAATGTATTCGGGCGTCCCGATGCCCATAACGTAACGAGGTTTTTCCGCGGGCAATAGGGACGCGGTAAAGGCGAGATACTCGAAAAAAACCTCCTTAGGCTCACCCACCGAAAGCCCGCCTATGGCGACGCCGGGCGTATCAGAGGCTATGGTCAACGCGGCGCTCCGCTCCCGTAGGTCTTTGTAGAAATTTCCTTGCACAATGCCGAACAATCGCCCGGTATAACCATTTTCTTGTTGCAAAAGCCATTGCCGCTTCGCCCGCATAAGCCATTGCGCGGTTGTCTCAAGCGCGTTGGCGGCGTCCCTGTATTCGGCGCCCCAAGGTCCGCACACGTCAAGTTGCATCTGTATATCGCTGTTCAAAACAGCCTGAATATCAACGATTTTTTCAGGCGTCAACATATGGTGAGAACCGTCGATATGGGAGCGAAACTTCACGCCCTCGCTGGTTATTTTACGGAAAGGCGCGAGGGAAAACACTTGAAATCCGCCTGAATCCGTGAGTATGTTGCGATCCCACCGCATAAATGTATGCAGTCCGCCCGCAGCCTGTATCACTTCAGTTCCGGGGCTGAGGTAGAGGTGGTAGGTGTTTGACAAAATGATTTCAAAGCCTATTTCGAGGAGGTCTTCACGGGACAAAGCCTTGACCGCCGCGTTTGTACCCACCGGCATAAACACCGGCGTCTTGACAGTTCCATGAGGCAGAGACATCACGCCGGCGCGGACTGATTTGTCGGTATGTTGAATGGTAAAAAAGCCGCTCACAATGAGAGAGTATAGCATGGTTTCCGGGATTTTACTAGTGGAGTCCCTTCCAAGCCGCGCCCGTCTGGAGCGTGTTCACCTGCGTAGCAGAGAGGAAGAGCCGTTGCGGAGTCATGGCGACCTGCTGGCGGCGAAACATACATCTCTGTTATGCGAATTTTTTCTGGCTTTTACTGGAATGATTCTAATTGTATGCGCTGGGAGGCAATTGCCTGACAGACCGTTAAAGAATAGAGCGGCGATCCGCCTCCAGATGATATAAGCGGAAAATTGCAAGAGGCGCGCTAAGTTTGCTGGAGCTTGCCGGCGAAGCGGACGACGCAAGCGAAGCCCGCAAGCGCATTGGCTGTTCACCGGGGCGGTTTTATGAAATCAGACGAAACCTCCATGCGTTTTGAGCGGAAGGATTGTTGGAT
>JAIROG010000099.1 GCA_031257675.1 Treponema sp.
AGAAAGTGGACAAAGCCGATGCGGGATTGGGGGCCGCCCTCAATCAATTCGCAATCATTTATGGGGAAGACAGAGTCCCCCTATGATTTTCCGTTTACACAAAAATTGTTACAAGTTCATTCTATCATCGTATATTTTTCGGCATTATGCGCTTTTGTCCGTTTTATCTTTTCAACGCTTGCCGCCAATCCTTCAGGAACCCCGCCATCTTCTTGCAGCCTGTTTTTTTGTTCATCTATCCCGCAATATCCGTTTATATAGGATCCTCCATGTATAGAATAGGCTGCCGTCATTCCCTGATTCACTATCGGCTTTATCCATTGGACTTGTTCAACAACCCGGTTGGTTGTCTCACAAATCTGTCCGTTTTTTAGCGGAAGTTGTTCAATAACTGAAGTTATTGAACAACTCTATTCTTGCTCTATCCACGAATAATTGGCGCTCGCCGCCTTTGTCAATTCTTTAACGCGGCTTCTTGAAAAGTTTTCAATTGCCAACCCTTCGGGTTTTCTATAATGCCCTGAAAAGCCATATAAAACCCAAAAAACGCACAACACGGCAACTTTTTTATGCGCTGTTTTTCTTTTCACTTCCTTTATCACGCTGCTTATTATCCGCATGTACGGAAACTATAACTTCATCCGCACTATCAACGCAAGCCGTCAGGTTTTATTTCTACACCGCGTTATGGCGTCATTAAACGCCTGCATCTGCGTTTCACGGCTTGCGTATCCTTTATGGAAACAACGTGTAAACAACCTCCCCGGACTCTATATACGTCCGCAACGCTTCCTTTATGTCATCGGCGCTGTAATTGTCGTATATATAAAATGTTTCCACATAATTCGCGTATTATCTTTACGCTTTGCTATAGAAACCTCCCATAGAACGCTTCGCCGCTTTTGCGATTTTATCCCACCGCACAGCGCGGCGCCTGACACAAGCAATTCGCACGGCAACGCCGTACTATATATGAGTATGGAGGCTTTTAATGAGACGATTGCTTTTTGTGGTTGCGGGAGTTGCGGTGGCGCTCTGCGCCTGTTCAAGCTCAAACACGGAAACGGCTTTACAGGAAGCGTTTGGCATTGACAAACGCGCTTCGGCTCCGGTTTTTCTTGGCGTTAATACGGTTTCCGCGACCGAAATATGTTTTCAGTTTTCGCTGCCGGTCACGCTTCTTTCAGCGTATTTTTCGCCGGATATGAAAGTGGAATCCATAATTGAAGGAACGGATGTTGTCATTACGGTGAGCGGGAGCGCGGCGGCGGGCGAGCAAGTGACCGCGGATATTCTTGTTGAAGATGAACATAACAACACGCTCCATGTGCTTACGTCTTTTAGAACCCGCAATGACCGGATTCCTTCTTTCGTGATCACCGAAATTCGCACCGAAACGGCAAAACCAAAAGGCGAATTTGTGGAACTCAAAATGTCAAGCGATGGCAACCTGGGAGCGTTGCGCATGTTTGCGGCGACAAACGGCGCTGATGCGCCGCTATTTGAATTTGAGCCTGTCGAAGTGAAAAAAGAGGAATACGTGGTGATTCATCTGCGTACGTATGAAGACGGGTCAGTCAGTGAAGACGGAACAGACATTGCGGCGGCCTCGGCGACAGACGCCCAATCAACGGCGCGAGATTTCTGGCTTCCTGATACGGTGGAACGGCTGCGGAAAACAGATGCGGTTTTCTTCCTTGATCAGGACGGCGCTGTACTGGATGCGGTTTTATTCTCGGCGGACGGTACGTGGGGTTCCAAGACGTATTCGGGCGACATGGTGAAAGTCGTGCAGTTGTTGAGCGATCGGGGGGCGTGGACGGCGGCGTCCGGCGGGGTTCCCTCGCCCGCAGACGCCTTTTCCAGCGCAAACACCACCGCCACACGGACGATTTGCCGCAAGGAAGCGACAGTCGACACAAACACAGCCGCAGACTGGTACATCACCGTTGCAAGCGGCGCAACCCCAGGCAAACCGAACAATGCCGGCGTGTATGCGCCGAAAAAATGAGAAGAAGGAAGTCTAAGATTCCCATGGGCAGAGTATGCGCTCCGCCATATCGACAATGCCGAAGAGCAACAGTCCAAGCGCGCTCATTGTGAGGATGCCGGCGAACATTTCCGTATACGCCACCCTGGTCCACGCGTCGACAATGAGGTAGCCGAGTCCCGCTTCGGCGGCGAATGTTTCCGCCAGAAAGAGGACGGCTGTCACTGTGCCAAGACAGACGCGGAGCGCGGTACACAGATCGGGCAGGCTTGCGGGCAGGATCACATGGAAGAAAAGCGCCGTCCGGTTTGCGCCCATTGAACGCGCGGCGGCGACGTAGCTCTCATTCACACGCGCCGATACATCGCGCATGGCAAGGAGCGCCTGGCTGAAAATGGTGAAAGCCAGCAGGAAGATTTTTGATGTGTCGCCTAGTCCCAGAAACAACATGATGAGGGGAAGAAAGACGACCTTGGGCAAAGGATGCGCAATGTAAATGAACGGCGAAACAACGGCGTTGAGCCGTTTTGAGCGTCCGGCGGCGAGACCAAGCGCCGCCGCTGGAAAAAAGCCCGTAAGCAAGGCCCAGAAGATGCGATACAGACTGGCTGCCGTGTGTTTTCCCAACGCGCCTGTTTTTCCAAGCCGGGTTGCGTCATTGAAAACCGCGATAGGATAGGGCAGAAACGGTTTGCCCACCGCTTTTGCCGCCAAAGCCCATGCCAGCAATAAAACGGCAAGAGCGATGACGATGCCGGTTAGTTTGCGCAACAGTGGAGCGACCTCTTGGCGAGTTTTGATTTCAGGAAGGATCGCCTTCCCATTCTGCTCAGGCATGGTTGACAAATTCTCCTATTTTACGATGACGAGTTCGTAAGAAGCGTTGCCAAGCCCTATTTTCTCAGCATGGCTTATCTGACCGCGCCAATCCGTTGAAGGGTGGACGTTGGTGAAATGATCGTTATTGCCGTTCGCGTCTTTGTGAGTGTGTTCCCGCTCGCGCAAAACGCTGGTGTGGATTTCCGACGCCGCGTTTACCGCGTCAATGCAGGCTTTGTCAAGCGCGACCGGATCGAAACTTGCGAAAAAGCCAATGTCTGGAATGATCGCCGCGTCATTTTCACCGTGGCAGTCGCAATACGGCGAAACTTGGTTCACGATGCTGATATGGAAATTAGGGCGTCCATCAACAACGGCTTTTGTGTATTCCGCGATTTTCGCGCCGAGTTTCACCGAAGGCGACTCGGTGGAATTCGATATGGCATTAAAGTTGCATACGCCGATACACCGTCCACAGCCGACGCATTTGCTTTGATCGATATGCGCCTTTTTATTCTCGTCAAAGGATATCGCCTTCTCGTTGCAGTATTTGGCGCACATCTTGCAACCGACGCAAACGCTTTGAGTGACTTGAGGCTTGCCATCGTTGTGCATGATCATCTTGCCGGCGCGGCTTCCGCAACCCATGCCAAGATTTTTAAGCGCCCCGCCGAATCCCGTCCCCTCATGCCCTTTGAAGTGGTTGAGGGAGATGACAATATCCGCATCCATAACAGCCCGCCCAATTTTGGCGGTCTTACAGTAAACGCCGCCGCTCACCGGAACTTCTACATCGTCCGTGCCTTTTAAGCCGTCCGCGATGATGTTCTGGCACCCCGTTGTCAAAGGGTTGAAGCCGTTTTCTGAGGCCGCGTCAAGGTGAACGAGCGCATTGTTCCGCCTGCCCACGTACAATGTGTTGCAGTCGGTCAGGAAGGGGCGTCCGCCTAAAGACTTGATCTTGTCAGCGACAACTTTCGCCCAATTCGGGCGCAAGAACGCCATATTGCCGGGTTCGCCGAAATGTATTTTAACAGCGACATATTTATTGCTGAAATCGATCCGCTCAATGCCCGCTTTGACAATAATTCTTTCCAGTTTTGCAAGCAGGCTGTCTCCGATTCTGCACCGCAAGTCAGTGAAATAGACTTTTGAATTCATACATGATTCTCCTCGCATGTAGGATTGTTATTCAGAAACTGAAGTTTCTGAATAACTCTATTATTTTTTTAATAAAATGAAATGTGACCCTTTGCGTTATGTCATTGCGTTTTTCGCAAACTCCAGTATAATATCGCCGTTGTCGTATTGAAAATCATCACCGAAGATCGCTTTGAAATCGCGGATGATGGGTTCCGCTTCGTGTCCCGTCTGGCTGTAGCGCTCCCACTTCTTGCGCAGATTGACCAGAAGCTCGTTTAAAAATAAACACCTTGGAGAAATAGCCCCGCAAAAACCATAACGCTCAGGCTTTGAGAGCGCCAGTTTCAATGCGCCGTATCCGCCCATTGAACAGCCCATAACGGCGGCGTCTTCCTGTTTTGTGGAAACATTGAATTTTTTTTGCAGATTTCGGGAAGCTCCTCGCTTACATAGGTGAAATAACGGTCCCCGCGCTTCATATCGGCATAGAAGCTCCTCCCAAACTTCCGGCATGATAAACACACTGTCCGCGTTTTTGGCGATCGCCGCAAGCATGGAGTTATAGAGCCATGTCCTGTTGTCGCCATGCAAGCCGTGCAAAAGATACACCGTGCGGCAGGCGTTACATTTCTGTAATTTTTCCGGGAAAAACACGCTTAAACCAACGCTCATGTTAAGCGTTTCAGAAAAGATTGAGCCTTGTAGGATCATGAATAGAGGGTAGCATAGATAGGAAGAAAAGTATAGGGGGGATGATGGGTCTCTTCATGCCCAAGTGTGGGGCTATGCCAAACGCTTGGGCAGTATGATGCGTTTCGCGCAATCGCCTAAAACAGGCGTATATCTCAAATTATCCTTGCGATACATTTTTTATGCGCAATTCGTTACAAGTAAAAAGGTGGCGATAGGCGCCGGCTAATGTTTTTTTCTAAATTGTCCCATGTACGCCTTGTAAGGCTTTTTGAAAGCGCGAATAAAACATTCGGGATTTTCATAGCCTAATTGTTCGCTGATAGAAGCGGCGCTTAAAGAAGCGTTTAATAGCATCTCCTTGCCGTATCGCATCTTGATAGCATGAAGCAACCCGGTAAAACTGTATCCGGTGATAGAATGAATAAGCCGCGAACAGTGAGAAGGCGATAGATAGACAGCTTTTGCCAGAGATTCCAAAGTGGCCGTAGCATATTCAGCATAATGCAATTGATGACTTTATCAACGTAGCGGATCGATTTTTTCGGCTTCTCTGGAATTTCAACAGCGTTTGTTATACATTCTGGTTAAATGATCCTGTTCCAAAACGCGAACTACATCCGGATTGGTTTTGGACAGGCTCTAGGAGAAAATTGCCAATTCTTTATAAGTTAAGCGCTTATTGCTTATACAATTTTCTCCATTTCCAGTTTCACGCCCATATATCGACGCGAATATATGGCGGCCGCTCCGCCTCTTCGCCGTATGCGCCGGACGCATCCCTGTCGGCGTGTTTTTTATACGCTTATGACGCGCTTCAACGCCCAGCCGTTTCTTGCAGGCTGTCTTGAACGGTCTTCGCCATCGCATCGTCATTGGCCGCCAAATGCCGAACCGCCGCCGGTTCTTCATCCGGCGCTCCCATTTATTCGATTAGACTACAAAGCAAGAGCTGTCTCAGAACTTGCCATAAAGGATCTGAGCTTAGTGTATTAGACGCAAAAGAGGTTGTCGTTTTGAGAGATGCGTCTAAATAAGGGAAAAAATTTCTAAACCTTCATGTCGCGCAGGTCAGATTCACACGGTATGCTTGGCAAGCGGGCGACGAAAGAGCCGTGCGCAGAAACCTTCTTGCTATTGTTCACATGACGCGTCTTCTCGAAATCCGATGTTTTGAAAAAGCCTCAGCTTATTTTAACAAAAGGCTTGTCAAGGAAAAAGCAACACGCTATACTTCTGCCCATGCGCGCATTTGAAGTAGTGTCCCCTTTCGGACCCGCAGGCGATCAAGGAGAGGCAATCGCGGCTTTGACCGCAGGCATCAAAAACGGGGATCGGTTCCAGACCTTGCAGGGCGTTACCGGTTCGGGCAAGACCTTTACCATGGCGAAGGTCATAGAAGCGGTGCAAATGCCCACGCTTATCGTCAGCCATAACAAAACTCTCGCGGCGCAGCTTTTCCGTGAATTCAAAGGGTTTTTCCCCCACAATGCGGTTGAATATTTTGTTTCGTACTATGATTATTACCAGCCGGAAGCCTATGTCGCAAGCCGCGATCTTTATATAGAAAAAGACGCCTCCATTAACGAAGAAATTGAACGGCTCAGACTATCCGCGACCAGAAGCCTCATGGAGCGGGAGGATGTGATCATTGTGGCGACTGTTTCCTGCATCTACGGCTTGGCGACGCCGGAAGTCTACCGGAAGATGACCGCTTCGTTTAAGACAGGCGAAAGCATTGACAGCGAGTCGCTTATGCGGCGGTTTGTGGAGTTGCAATATGGGCGCAATGACATGGTGTTGGAGCGGGGCGGATTCAGGCGGCGCGGCGACACGCTTGAAATCTATCCCGCGTATCTGGAAGAGGCATACCGCGTTGATCTTGATTGGGACGCCATAGCGCATATCCGCAGGTTCAACCCGGTTTCCGGCGAGATTCTGGAAGAGCTTGACCGGGCGGTGATTTATCCGGCGAAACAATTCGTCATGCCTCAAGACATGATAGACGCGGCGCTTGGCAAAATAAGGGCGGAGCTTGCGGAGCGCATCGAATTCTTTCAAAACAACGGACGCTTTCGGGAAGCCGAGCGCATAAAAATACGGGTGGAATACGATATTGAGATGCTCACTGAAATGGGCTACTGTCCGGGCATAGAAAACTATTCCGCGCCTCTTGCCGGACGCGGACCCGGCGCGGCGCCGGACACGCTTATCGACTATTTTCCCAAAAAACACCTCACCTTCATAGATGAAAGCCATGTAACCCTGCCTCAAATCGGCGCGATGTACAACGGCGACCGCAGCCGCAAAACCAACCTTGTCGAATACGGCTTTCGCCTGCCCAGCGCTATGGACAACCGCCCCTTGCGCGGCGCAGAATTTCAGGAGCGGATTGACAAGGCGATATGCGTGTCCGCCACCCCGGGCGAGACGGAACTGAAGCAATCCGCCCGTGTGGTTGAACAGATCATCCGCCCCACCGGACTGCTCGATCCGGAGATCGAGGTGCGCCCCACCGAGGGACAGATGGAAGACATCTACGCCGAGGTGCAGAAACGCATACAGGCGGGCGAGCGTTCCCTTATCCTCACGCTCACCAAAAAAATGGCTGAGGATTTGACTGATTACCTCGGCAGCCTCGGTCTCAAAGTCCGCTACATTCACAGCGAAGTTGAGACCATTGAGCGGGTGGAAATCCTTACCCAACTGAGGCAGGGCGATTTCGACATTCTCATCGGCATCAACCTGTTGCGCGAGGGCATCGATCTGCCGGAAGTGTCTTTCATCGCCATTTTGGACGCGGATAAAATCGGCTTTCTCCGTTCCCTCACGAGCCTTGTGCAGATCATCGGGCGGGCTGCGCGCAACGCCGCAGGCAAAGTTGTCATGTATGCGGACAGAGAAAGCGCCGCCATGAGAGCCGCCATAACCGAAACCGCGAGACGGCGATCAATACAAATGGCGTATAACGAGAAGCACGGCATCACCCCCACCACAGTTCAGAAAGCCATCGCCGGCATTCTCAGCAGGCATATTGAGGAAGAGCGGCAGTCTGCGGAAACCAATATCGGCGTGTTCAAAAAATCCTACAACCTCCTCACGCCCAAAGACCGCAAGCATCTCCTTGCCGCGCTTAATAAAGAGATGATCGAACACGCAAAAAATCTGGAATTTGAACAAGCGGCGGCGATCCGTGATGAGATTAAAAAGATTGAGGAGATGGAACCGTGACGCGCATAGGTTTTCGATTCTACCGTCTTGCGTAAATCGCGCGCATCACGTATACTAACGCTATGAATCAACCGCTCTCTACAGTCGCGCAAATTATCATATCGATCATTCCCTTAGCCGGTATTGTTATGGGCGCGGTCGTCGTGTTTTTTTACCTGCTTTGGAGCCATAAACATAAAATGCTGCTTATTCAAACAGGTCATTACATGCGCCTCGAATTCGATCTTCGATCATTCTGCCTGCTTGCCGGATTGCTTCTCACCAGTGTGGGACTTGCGCTGACCATCTTTCTGGCAATCGCGCTCGGCGCCAACTTCGGGTTGCTGGGCGGCGTCATTCCTCTTGCCCTCGGCGTCGGCTTATTGCTTTATTATACGATAACCCGCCTTGACAGGAAACCATGAAAAAGGACGCCGATGATGGACTGTCTTTTGATGAAGAATTGCTGGTAGCCGAGATTGTTTCAGGGAAGAAAGAATTTTTCCGGTTTCTTGTCAAGCGTTATGAACGCCATGTGTACGGAATGGGAATGAGTTTTCTCCACAATGAAGAAGACGCTTTGGATTTTACTCAGGAAGTGTTTCTCAAGGTGTTCAAAGGTCTCACGAATTTTGAGAGACGCTCTCGTTTTTCCACATGGCTTTATAAAGTGGCGTACAATACCGCGATAAACAGCGCGCATAGAAAAAAAGAATTTCACAGTCTGGCGGAAGATGAACAGGCGGGCGATTTCGATACGCCTGAACAAGGCGCGATGAGGCGGCTTGCCAAAGACGCGGTCAGGGAGGCGGTGCAAAACCTCCCTGACCGGTACCGCATTTGTATTGATCTTTTCTTTTTTTACGATAGGTCGTATAATGAGATTGAGGCGATCACCGGTTTTCCGGTGAACACCATAAAATCCCATGTTTTTCGGGCAAAAAAAATATTACGAAAAAAATTGCAAGATTTTGGAGGCGATTGATGAGGCATATTATTGACGATATGTATGACGCAATGGGAGAAGAAACTTCTTTCTTTTCATTTGTTAAAAATTCGGCGCACCTCATCATTTGTCCCGCCTGCTCCAAAGAGGCGTGTAAGCTGAAAATGGCGGAAACAGCCATGAAGGACTTCTTCCCACCGTTCCCCGCAGAGTTGGATTTTGAAGAATCTCTTATGGAGCGGATAAACGCTTTGCCCGATATGCCCGCGTATGAGGCGGGGCATCTGACCGAAGTGTCCTTGCGGGGATGGGTGATCATAGGCGTTTTTATGCTTTTTTCCTTAACAACGCTATTTTTCGGTATAGACTTTGAAAAGGTGGCGAGCAGTCAGGGACAAGCGTTTCTGCTTCCTGTGGGCATAATCATCGGGGGAATACTCACCAGCTATGGGGCGCTCTTCATCGGCAGCCACCTCAAAGAGCTGTCTGAACGCTTCGGGTTGAGGTAGGGCTGCGAGGCGTAGGACTTCCCTCTGTTTGGGCGCGAGGGGAAAAGCCCGTATGGAAAAATATCCCATGCGCGGTCAAGGCTCCCCTTTATCCGCGCTCTTACCCGAAATTGTAGCGCACTACAGGCGTACGCGCCGCCTTCACCTCATCGGGGCGCCCGATAACGGCGAAGCGCGGGGCGGAGCGCAGGCTTTCAGGATCAGAATCGGCGCGTTCACGCAACGCAAACAAGGCGTCCACCGCTTTGTCAAGCGTTTCTTTCGATTCGGTCTCGGTCGGCTCGATCATAAGCGCCTCATGAACGATGAGCGGGAAGTACATGGTCGGCGGGTGCATGCCCATATCCTGCAAGGACTTTGCGATGTCAAGCGCGGAAATGTCTTTCTCCGCTTTGAGATTCTCAAGTGAAACGACAAATTCGTGCATACAGGGGCTTCCCTTCGCGTACGCGGCGCCCGGCGCAATGTCGAACCGCTCTTTGAGACGCGCCATCATATAGTTGGCGTTCAACACCGCGTTTTCCGCGACAGCCGAAACGCCTTCCCTTCCAAGCGAAAGCAGGTAGGCGAGGGCGCGGACGACCACGAGGAAGTTGCCGTGAAAAGCCCGAACCCGCCCTATGCTTTCACTCTGGCGATGGGAAAGTCCGGCGGCGTCGCTCCTGAGTACCGGATGTGGCAAAATTGCCGCCGGCAGAAACGGCGCAAGCGGCGCCTTGCACCCAACCGCGCCCGCGCCGGGGCCGCCCGCGCCGTGTGGAGTTGAGAATGTCTTGTGCAAATTGAGATGCGCCACGTCAAAACCCATGTCCCCGGGACGCACAATGCCCACAATGGCGTTGAGGTTCGCGCCGTCGTAGTAGTTCAAGCCGCCCGCTTTGTGAATAATATCCGTGATTTCAAGGATGTTCGGGTCAAAAAGCCCCAGCGTGTTGGGGTTGGTGAGCATGAGTCCGGCGGTGTCGGGACCTGCCGCAACTTTCAGCGCGTCAATATCCACATAACCATTGTTTGTTGACGCAATGTTCACAACGGAAAACCCGGCCATAGCCGCGCTTGCGGGATTGGTGCCGTGGGCGGAATCCGGTACGATGATCTTCGTACGCGCCGCGTCTTTCCGCGCCTTGTGATACGCTTTGATAAGCAACAACCCCACAAACTCGCCGTGCGATCCGGCGGCCGGCTGGAAGGTCATGGCATCCATGCCGCTCAACTCGCGCAGATAGCTCCCGCATAGGTCTAGAACTTTGAGCGCGCCTCGCGTAGTTGCGGCGCTTTGCAAGGGGTGGATATCCGTAAAGCCGCGCAGGGAAGCCGCTTCCTCATTGATTTTTGGATTGTACTTCATGGTGCAGGAGCCGAGCGGATAAAATCCATCATTCACGCCGAAAGAACGCTTCGCAAGGGCGTTGTAATGGCGCGATATTTCGTTCTCGTCAAGGGACGGAAGACGCGGCGGCGTTTTGCGGCGGACTTCCGCGGGAAGCGGCGCATCCGGCACATCGCAGACCGGCAATATTGAACAGGATCGCCCGACGCGGCTCTTTTCAAAAAGCAACTCCATTAAACGCCTCCTTTTAAGCTCCGCGCAATGCCGCCCAATATGTCGCACAGCGCGTCAATGTCCGCTTTGCTATTCATTTCGGTAACGCACCACAGGAGTCCGCTCTCACCCGGCGACAGTTCCGACAACGGCAAACCGCCCAAAACGCCTTCTTTTTCAAGAGCGGCGAGGGTCTTTGCGACATCGGGGCAGGCGGTTACAAATTCGTGAAAGAAATTGCCGGCGTATCTCAGATCAAAACCCGGAATTTCGGCGATGCGCTTCGCCGCATAGACCGCCTTGGCGTGGCATTGACGGGCCGCTTCGGCTAATCCGTCCGCGCCCATCACCGAAAGGTACACCGCCGTGGCAAGGGCGCACAACGCCTCGTTGGAACAGACATTGCTCAACGCTTTTTCCCGCCTGATGTGCTGTTCGCGCGCTTGCAGGGTGAGTACAAATGCACGGCGCCCTTCATGATCCGTGGTTTCACCGACAATGCGTCCGGGCAACTTTCTCATAAACGCCGCCTTGCATGCCATAAAGCCCAGATAGGGGCCTCCAAACCCAAGGGGCAAACCAAGCGGCTGTCCCTCGCCCACCGCAATATCCGCTCCCAAGACACCCGGACTTTCGAGAATCCCCAGGGCTATGGGGTTGCATCCCGCGATGAGCAGGGCGCCCGCCTCATGTAGAATATCCGCCGTGGTCTTGAGGTCTTCGATCTGACCGAAAAAATTAGGCTGTTGCAGGTAGAGGCATAAAACGCGCCCGCCTTCTTCCGCAAGCATGGTTTTCAAGGCGCCGGAATCCAGCGTTCCATTTGCGAGCGGAACTGTCTTCACCGTATACTCGTATCCGAAACAGTACGCGCGGATCGTTTCAATGACATGGGGATGTGCGCCTTCCGTGACATATACAATAGCGCGATCCCGTGAGGCGCACATACGCACCGCTTCCGCAGCCGCGCTCGCCCCGTCATACACGGACGCATTGGAGGCATCCATGCCCGTAAGCTCGCAGATCATGGTCTGATATTCAAAAATAGACTGCAAAATCCCTTGGCTGATCTCCGCCTGATAAGGCGTATACGCGGTTAAGAACGTCTCGTTAGCCGTAATGCGCTTAACCGCAGCCGGAATATAGTGCCGGTACGCGCCCGCTCCCCGAAACACGCTCTTGAATACGGTGTTTTGGGCGGCGAGTTCCTGCATAGCGCGGGCAACTTCAAGCTCTGACAGTCCCGCGGGAAGCGCCGGCCCGCCCGTATACAACGCCTCACGTGGAATTTCGGCGAATAAATCCCGCGCGGACTTCCGCCCTATAACGCGAAGCATATCTTCGCGGTCCTGAATTGTATGCGGTATATAGGCTCCCATTGTCTTAACCTATCAGTTTTTTGTATTCCGCAACGGAAAGCGCCGCATCCGCAGAAAGCGTTCCCCGCGCTCTGACAAGCCACGTTTCGTACGGCGCTTTATTGATCTGTTCAGGCGCGTCAAGCGGCGTTTGGTTGACTTCCACAACTTCGCCGTCAAGCGGACTGTAAATCTCAGAAACCGCCTTCACGGATTCCACATCCGCAAATGAAACGCCCACAGTCAGCGCGTCGCCCGCCTGCGGCAAGTTGACGAACACGATGTCGCCAAGCTCTTTCTGGGCGTAATCGGTCAAACCAATCTCGTACACGCCGCCTCCAATTTCACGAACCCATTCATGGGATTTTGTATACTGTACATTTTCTGGAATATACATCTTTTTCTCCTGACAAATTTAAAAACTCTTTCAAATCTGAAAAAGCCGGCACGGTAAAAAGCGCCGCCGGGCGGTTATGGCGCGCGCTTGTAAAACGGCAGTTCGGTGACAATGGCTTCCAGCTTATGTCCGCGCACGTCTATTTCAACCTTTTGCCCGGACATTGCGTACTCACGCTGTACAAGCGCCATCGCAATGGCTTCTTTCAAATGGGGGGCAAATGAGCCGGACGTTGTTTGTCCGATGACAACGCCGTCCGCAAACACGTTTTCACCGCCGCGTGAAATGCCGCGCCCTATGATCCGCAACCCCACACGGATGCGGACGGGCGTTTCTCTGCCAACGAGCCGCTGTTTGCCTATGAAATCCGGTTTGTCCATTTTGACCGCAAACGAGAGCGCGGCTTCAAAGGGTGTAATTTCATCGGTCATCTCGTGTCCGTACAACGGCATCGCGGCTTCAAGGCGGAGCGTATCACGGCCGCCAAGACCGCAGGGGACAAGCCCGTCGTCCTTGCCCGCGTCAAGCAGTTTCTCCCAAAGCGCGACCGCATCGCCCGAATCGCAGTACAATTCAAAGCCTTTTTCGCCCGTATACCCCGTGCGTGACACAATGCACGGAATGCCGCCGACCTCGCCGTTTTCAATGAGCGTATAATATGAAGAAGGAATTGACGCCGGAGCCGCCAGACGGGCGAGAATCTGCCCGGATAGCGGACCCTGCAAGGCGATCTGCGCCAGCGAGTCGGAAATATCTTCAAATTGCGCTGAACCTTCAAGGTGGGAGCGTATCCACGCCGCGTCTTTTTCGCGGTTTGCGGCGTTGACGACCAAAAGATACCGCCCCCCGTTCTCCTCGCCCATTTTGCAGACAACGAGATCGTCAATGACGCCTCCATTGTCGTTGCACAGCAACGTGTACCGCACCCGTCCAACCGGCATTTTTGAAAAATCATTGGTTGCGATACGCTGAAGGTTGTCAAGCGCATCTTCGCCGGAAACAACGAATTCTCCCATATGCGACACGTCAAACAAGCCGGCTCTGTTTCGCACCGCCTCATGTTCGGCTATGACGCCCTGCTCATACTGCACCGGCAACAGGTATCCCGCAAACGGCACGATTTTTCCACCGTGCGATTCATGCCACGCATAAAGCGGCGTTTTCTTTTCCATAATAAAAGAACCATATCATATTAGTAAAAATTTTACAAGAAGGCAAGATACAGAGAATAATCCTCCGCATCACGGTTGGCTTGTATTGCGGGGGCAATATAGAAAACGCGCCTTAGAAAGAAGGATCAATACAGCAGCCATTGCATTCACGGCGGCGTATACGCTGGCATCGTTTCCGCATGGAAGCGCAAGCAGGGTTGTTATGCGCGGTATCGCCGTACTGTTAAATCACTAGGATTGGTTAAAAATTTAAGCCAATATATAAAGGACGTAATTCTCTTATATAACTTATTCGATTAGAATATAGTGCTTCTACTTTACAAATAGAAGTAGATATGATAAAATAATACATTATGGCTTATGATGAAAAATTTAGAAGGCGTGTAATACAATATAAAGATTCAGGGCATACATTTGCCGGGGTCTATGAGGCGTTTGGCGTCAGGCCGCAAAGTTATTATGTCTGGAAAGCGGAACTCGAAGAAAAAGGAAAGTTAGAGAATCATTATCCCAAAAGCCGCAAGGGGAAAATAGACCCCGAAAAGCTTAAGGAAACGGCGGAAAAACATCCCGATTGGCATTTGAGGGAATTCGCCGCGGAATTTGGCGTCTGCTTTCAAGCACTAGACAAAAGATTCAGGGCTTTGGGCGTTGCCCGTAAAAAAAAACTTTTACGTATTCCGAAAAAAGCGAAGAGAAACGGGAAGCATTCTTAACGAACGTACAGCAAATACTCCCTGAAAACCGTGTATACGTGGATGAAAGCGGTATAAACGATGATTTAAAGCGTGAATACGGGCGGGCGCCGCGCGGAGTAATGGTCGAGGACAGCAAACGAGGGCGGAAGTTTCACCGCGTCAATGTAGTTGCAGGACAAACACACGGCGCGGACGGCATACAACATTTGTCGCCTTTATGTTATCAGGGAACCATGAACGGGGTCCGGTTTGAAGAATGGTTTGAGAATGGTCTTTTAAGAACAGTTGAGAAAGGGAAAACTATCATTATGGACAAGGCAAGTTTTCATAGAAAAACAAAGCTCGAAGAGATATGCAAAAGGCACGAAGTGTTTTTATTATACCTGCCGCCCTATTCTCCCGATTTTAATCCAATTGAGAAAACATGGGCGAATATGAAAAAAGATTTACGAAGCAGTGCGCCGTTACACGGTTTAATTGAAAGTTCTATATATGCTTATTTATCCTGATGTTTTTCTGGTAGAAGCACTATATACCGGTGGATACAGCGGTCAAAGGCCGCAGAACACGACCAGGCGCCGGCCTTCCCCGGACACGGACGGCCGCGGGACGAGGAACTGGCCCGGCTGCGGAAGGAAGGAAAGGCGCTGAGGAGTGCGAATGAACTCCTCACAAAAGCGGCCGAACTTTAGTTCGAGTCATCGTTGCGCAAGGAGAAAGCCAGTAATGGCGTACCGGGTTATGCAAGCGAACCAGGGCCGGTACTCCATCAGGGAGACGGCCGGACTGTTCGGGGTATCAGGCGGAGCCTCCTACCGACGGGCAAAGAACGGGGTGTCGGAACGGAGGAAGCTGCGGGACGCCGAGTTGGTACGTCTTATCCGGGAGATACAGGGGAAGCACCATACCCGCTACGGCAGTCTGCGGGTGAGGGAAGCGTTGCGGAAGGGTTACGGAAAACGGGTAAGCCGTAAGAACGCGGCTGTGGCAGCTTCGCTGCCCTTGATGCGGGAAAACGGCTTAAAGGCCTGCGTAAGGCGGAAATACATCCCCACAACCACCTGACGGCATGGGCTGGCAGTATATAAAAACATCCTGGGACGGATGTTCCATGCCGAAGCGGGCGGTCAAAAATGGGTGTCTGACATCACGTATCTGGGTAGCTTCGGAGGCTGGGTATCCCTGACCGTTATGCTTGATGTGTTTGACCGGAAGGTCATTGGAGGGCGCTAAGCGCCGATATGGAGACCTGCCATACCACCATCCCCGCCCTGGAAATGGCGGTCAGGAATTGCGAGCTGCGGGCGGGGCTGATGGTTCACTGTGACTGCGGAGTCCACTACGGTGCGAAATCGTTTCGGGAAACACTTGCGAGGCATTGTCCTTCGGTTCGCCAGAGCATGAGCCGGAAGGG
>JAIROG010000101.1 GCA_031257675.1 Treponema sp.
TTCACCTTGAGCGGGGTTTCG
Organism: Treponema sp.; assembly: GCA_031257675.1. Lineage (GTDB taxonomy): Bacteria > Spirochaetota > Spirochaetia > Treponematales > Breznakiellaceae > JAIRKH01. The sequence goes on from JAIROG010000101.1 coordinate 22, forward strand.
CGGTCGTCATCGGTCTGCAATTCTTTAGCGATTTGCCCATAAACCGAGCGGTCGCCCACTTCCGACACGCGCATAACCGCGTTGCCGCTGTAAACGACCGATCCGCGGAAGACTTTATGTTTGTTAAGAAAGTCCATGGCGGACTTTTCATCGTGATAATTTTCGGGAGCCGCGGTCTTTTCCGCCTCCTTGGATTCGCCGTTCAATACGGATTGATCCACCTTAATATTGCCTTCAATTATCAAGCCATCTGCCGGCGTTTTGTCCCCGGGCTGGAGGAGTATGGCGTCTTCCACCACGATGTCGTCTATCGGAAGTTCGGTGATTTCCCCGTTTCGGTAGATTTTGCACTTGATTTTTGACGCTTCGTCCTGCAACTTTTGGAAGGCGTTCTCATTGCGGTATTCCGAGAATGTGGAAACGAAAGTCGCCAACAGTATGGCTACGGCTATGCCAACCGGCTCGTACCACGCCATTTCCTCGCCTTTTATGACGCCGGTGTAATTTAAAACAACAAGCGTTACATTAACAGTGAGCGCCACAATGAGGATCTTTATCATCGGGTCATTGAAATTGTCCTTGAGTTTGTCCCAAAAGCTCTCGGTTTCCTGTTCCGTGAGCCGATTTGTGCCATATTTGCCTCGTGAGGCTATGACTTCAGTGTCGTTAAGTCCAAAATTGCGCATGTTTTTCTCCTAAAAAAGTCTCGCAACGAAAAGCCGTCAATCGGCTTTTTTCTCTTTTTGCTGGCGACGCCAGCCTTTTTCACTTCATGGTCAACCCATATTGATACGGCTCACGCCTCTCAATACAGACATTTTCCGCCGCTCGGCTCCAATTTGTTACGCGGAGCCTCATTGGAAAAGTTGAAATTATCACGTCTTGCTTGCCAAGCGAAACCCACTGCCCATGGTTCTCAGGATTTCATATACAAAGCGCCTTTAGCGGCAACCTCGTATTTGCCGTCTTTGGAGACGACCTTTGCGGGAGTGCAACTCTTGACAAAACCGGGCAAAGCGCCGTAAATACCGTAGATTTGCGCCATCATAGGGCGCATATCGTTTGGTATCTCGAGGGATTCGTTAAAACGATGAAAGTTCACATATAATAGGTTGTCGTCAACAAGCGCTAAAGGAGACGCGAGATAGTTGCTGCTCTTCTCAAAAGAGAGCTTCACCCGCTCGCCTTGGCTGAACCGTTCGTAAACAGCGGCGTTTACGTCCAAATAAGCGTCTCTCGCGCCGGCGCGCCGTTCTTCGCGCTTCTCCTTGGAATGGTAAAGCGGGGGCGTTTCGTCAACCGGACGCGGCGGTTCTTTGGGTTGCGCGGGAAGTTGGAAATAGCTCGATATGTCGGGCGCGGGCGCCGCGACGCCGTTTTTTTCGCCGCTTGACCCATACAACGGCTTCTCACGCGGCGCGGCGCGGATTTCTTCAGCTTTTGGGGTCTCCGGACGTATATCCTGTTTTTTGACGGCTTTAGTCTTTTTTATCTTCATCAAAAGGCTGATGTTTAATACGCCTGATAGAAGAATTAACAGGGCGAGAACAATAAAAGCGGGCGTCAGATCGTTCTTTTTTAAGTGGTCTTTGCTGATTAATAAATCAATCTTGCCGTTTAATAAATCAATCTTGCCGTTTAATAGCTCAAAATCGCCGCTTAATAGATTGACTTTGTTGACAAGATCTGAATCTATCTTAGCTGGCGTCCCACTTTCGGCGCCGCCCAACTCGGCGGACATCCCGCTTTCAATGGCGTCTGACTCCTCGGCGGCGGCGTTCATAGATAAAATAATGAGAACAAACAAAAAGACATGAAGCTTTTGAAAGTTTTTAAAAAAAATCATCGTTTCCTCTTTGAATAAAAGGCGACCGCGCTTGAATAGGCGATTTTGTAGGCGAACAAAGTTTTGATAATTTCCTTGTCCTTAAAAGACCCTTTCATGGCAAACTCCAGCGCCGCATCGTAAAAACTGCTGTAGAGCCTGTTGTCATCAATTTCACCGTCCGCGTCCGGACCCGGTTTTTTGATGTTGAACAGCTTGCCGGGCGACACGCGGTTGTTGTTCACGTCCAGCGCTTCCCATTTTTTCAAGGCTTGGGCATTTTTCAAGAACTGGATATAACCTTCTTTGAGTTCCATGCTGGTCGGTGATACGTCTTCCACTGTATTCGAGGCGTCGTTTTGATACTTCATGGCATCTTCTTTCATCTTGCTCGCCGCCAGCCTCAAATCAGGCTGTATTTCCTCAAGCAAGCCCTCGGCGAGTATGTTGCCGTCTCCGCTCCGTTTTTGTGTGCCGCAGTTGCGCTTCAAAACGGCGTCCCAATCGAAACCTTCTGACTTGTCTTTGATGAGTGCGCTTCCACCGCCGAAGAGGTGAATGTCGTATTGCCCTTCTCCTTTTTCCCGCTCTCGCAAAAGGCATTTCAGCAGAACGATTTCCGTGAGGTAGCAGATATCGAAGAGGTTTTGCAGAGCCGTCGGTATTTTTTCGCGCCGCAGATTGTTCATAAGGCAAAGGATGTCACGGCGCACATCATCCGGCATTTTTTCTTTTTTTTCTTTTTTCTGCTCTTTAAGCGCATCTTCGAGCCGTTTGACCGCCTGTTTGCTTTCCTCGGTCAATGGGTTGAACAGATTTTCGACCTTCACGCCGGAGAATTGGAGGTAATCCCAAATCGGCTGTATGATGATTTGCCGCCCTGCGAAAAGGATAGACACGTTGCCGTTTTCCTCAAGCGTAATGTGACCGCCGGCATTGCGGAAAAGGGCGATGTCCGTAGTGAAGTCGCCGATGTCCACAATAGCCGCGCCGGACGTGGTATGAAATTTGCCGTCGCTTTTCAGCCGGTTCGCTATGGCAAGCGATTCCGGCAGATACATATTCACCTTGTCTTCAATTCTGACTTTTTCGCCGTTTCTCACATCATCGTAACTAAAAAGAATGTCCGGAAAAAGCTCTTTGAAGGCGTTTATCGCATCGTTCCACGCCTTTTCCATAGGCGCGTAACGCTCAATGAGGTAGGAAAGGCGCAACTCTATGTTCGAACATTCAAGATGAACGGCGCGGTCAACAATCATGGAAAGCATGCCCTGGGCAAGCAGAAACATAGCGTTGGCGTCCGCGCCCGCCTTTATGTCGGACAGAATTTTGCGGGAATTTACCTCGGCTATGCTTTTTGGATCAAGTAAAATCACTTTTCCGGACTTGTAGAGGGCGACTTCGGATGTTTCCGGCAAATTTTCATTTTGGTATTTGTTTGTAGTGAGAAGCCCAACCGGCGTTTTGCCTTTTACGTCGTTGACCTGTTTCTCCGGCAGGAAGAACATAACGCCGAAGTTGCTGTCTGCCACCGTGTCATCCGTGGAGGTGAGCGGAACGCCCAAAACCTGCCCATTTTCAACAAGAGTGTATTCCCTGCGATTATCACCGGCTTTTTGGAACAGAACGGCGCTTCGTGAGCTTCCGATGTCCGCGACCGCTATCATCTTGCCGGAAGGAGCGGATGTGTGGATGAAGTTAGGAATTCTTTGCCAATCGGCGGCGTTCTTCACGGCGCGCGCCGGAATAGCGCCCAGCCAATCTACGCCTTCCACACGGGCGCCGATCCACTTTGGGATTTCTCCGCGATGAACAGCGTAATTGTTGCCGGTTTCCTCGAAAATCAAATCCTCAAACACGATATCCTTCATATCGAAAGACTCTTCCGCGCCGCTTTTCAGCGGAGACGGGTAATCTCTGAGCGGCGCATCCCGCCGCGCAATCCAGCCGTTTTTCGGCGCGGGTCCGTAAACCGACAGGGATGGAAAAGCCTTGACAAACCGAATCTGCTCATCTGTATAGGTCTTGCGGACGACCTGCGAAAATCCGTTGTTCTCCAAGACGCAGCGTACGGCAACTGAGACAAGTTTGTCTCCTTCCAATTTTAGATTGTCTCTGATAAGTTCAATATTTTCTATGGAAAAGTTTTCTGTTTTTGTCGCGTCTACGATTTCTTTTGTGAAAGGAGGCAGGAATACATAACAGAGACCATCGGTTTCCACATAAAGCGGGTGCGGACCATAGCCGAAGCGCTGTTTATTGTCCTTTATCGGGACAAGAGTGATTTTTTCGTGCAAAACCGCGTCGCTGTGTTCCTTCAAAACCGGAAAGTCCACAGAACCATCTTTTTCGGACACGGCGAGTATTCGATTTATTCTCTGTTTTTCGAAATCAGTTAGGGAAACTCGCGCTATGTTTTTGAGAATGTCGTGCAGGTCGTTATACAGACAGCTAGTATGTCCGTCCATGATTTCGAGCCAGTAAAGCAAGACTTGCTTGTCCTGATTGGAAAGCCTGTCCTTTAAGAGAGCTTCAAGGTTGTCCTCGTCAAGGTTCAGTTCCGGCAGGTCAAACGCATCTTCCGCGGCGGGGATGGGACCCGCGCTTGACAAAAGCCCTATCAGCTTGCCGTCCCTTCGGCGCAAAATTCTAATAGTGTCCTGTCCCATATCAAGCGCGTCCAGGATCGCATCTACGAACAGCGCGCGGCCTGGTTGTTTTGCGTTCTGTTTGAGGTCCGCGGCTTTCTGCGCGTCAATGATTATGTTTTCGCCGTAAACTGAAGAAAGTACGCATCGAATCAGAAATTTGGCGCATTTCTTGTAGAGCGGGGATTCGCGTACAACGACAGCCTCTTCGGATGTCTTCCACGAGACCCCTTCCCGCCATCGCCTAATTCTGTCCGCAGGGTCAGAACGGGTGTTTTCCGGCGGCGGCGCGTCATCAGCGGCTTTCGCGTATTTTCTGGTTTCTTCGGCGCAATTTTCCATGCCCGCCTTGGTATCCGGACTGTTGTTTTTTATGGGATACGGCGAATTTTCTTTTGTGTCTTTGTAGGATGTGAGAACCTTCATTAAGCCGCCCTCCTCGATAACTTTTCGTAAACGTCCTTAATCATAAGCGCCAACAGCTTGTCGGGATCGTCTTTCACGGTCATAAGCTCTTTCTTGTTCGGTTCCAGGTCATTGGCGAAATTATTCCATGTTTCCAAACACAGCGGCATCTTGTTTTCCCATGGCGGCTGCGTGGAATTGATGATGCCCGCGAGCGCCCTCATTTCCTCTTCAGGGAAAAATTTGACGATAGTTCTGCCGTCTTTTTTGCCGAGTTGCGTATAAATCTGGATTTCATTCCAAAAATCAAAGAAAGGTTTTACCGCATCGAGCCATTTCTTCAGTTTTTCCCGCATTTTCTCTATGATTTCTGCGCTTTCCGCGGGTTTCTTTAGATAGAATTTAAGATACGAGTCGTTTTTTAGCGCTGTTTTGTCTTTTGAGAACAGAGGCAGGAGAATATCCGCTGATATGCTGATAAGGCGCATAAAGTCTTCGGCGGTTTTTTTTATTTCTGCGCCGAGAGGAATTTCCGCCCATTCCACGCCCGAGTCGGCGACGCTTTCATCATAACTCAAAACGGTGCGGTAGAAACCGGGGGGCAGGCTTTCAAGGGCGAAAGCCGCAAGCGCCGCGGACAACTCCAGCAGGTGCGCCTTACGTTTGTCCGCGCCGTTTTTCTCGAATTTGCCGCAGGTGTCGTCAAATTCTGGAATAGCCGTGTAATAGACGCGCCACCCGTCAGCGAGCGCCGCGAGTTCCTGCATTTGATCGGCCGCCCTATAAAAGGAATCGAACGATGTGCCGATGTTGTCCACGTCCGATGCGCCCGCCTGAGACTGGCGTTGCCGGTGGGGTATGGCGAAATATGTCCCTAGTATCACCATATCAATACGGACGTTCCGCCACCTTTCCCGAATTTTCTTTGCCAGAGGAACAATCAGTGAAGATCCCATACCGCCGGTCGCTCCGCCGAGCATGACGACCCGTACGCCGGCCTCGCCAAGTTCGCTTTTGACTTTTTCGATTCCCTCGAAAAGTGAAGTTTCTTCCAGATATTCAAGGCACACGCCCGCGTCAAGACTGCCCCGCGAAGGATCGCGGTTGTTGCCGTCTTTTATGGATTCGTCCCTTTTTTCCTTAATCCAGCACATAGACGCCAAATCTTTCATTATTTTGTCATTGCCAATGAGGTCTATCACCGTGTAATTGGAATTCCGCAGGGCGTTTTTTTCCTGCATTTCTTGATAAACGCCTTGTTTCAACGTCCAGACGGGCAGGCTCTCAAACGGCAAAAGCTGTTTGTAATACCCGTAATTCTTGTGCGTATCACCGCACGCAATATAAATTCCGCTTTTCGTGTCCTTGTCGAGAATATACATATCAATTTTGGACTGCGAAACATTCGATTTTTGTAGCAATGGGTATATACTGCCTATAGCGTAACTGATTTGCGTTCCGGTGCCGCCCAGAGCGACAAAGATGGTATACATAGCTGCTCCTTATGGTTCGAATAGTGAAATTTTCCGCCGCAGAATCTATAGTCGTGGTTTGAAACAGATGAAACTAACGAAGTTGACGGCAAGGGTAACGGCGAATATGACGCCGAGCAACGTATAGTTCATGCTTAAAATGGATATTTCCTCGCCATTGTCCGAGATCCATGAAAGGCAAATAAATAGAACCACGGCGGAAACCGCGGACGCTACAGTTGCGCCGATTATCCGCGGGAAAAGCCTCAAGGATTTCGCGTTTATGTCCTCGTTTGCGATCTTACGCTGCATCAGATAAAAAACGAAATACGCGGCGTAGGATGCGGCCAAGGTGAAGAAAACGGTCGCTATGAAAATCACTGTGTCAGGGTTGATTGTCTCTTCATCCAGAAAGAGCGCGATACCGAGGTCGCTCACCATGGAAATCAAAATAATGGCGATAAAAGCCGGCAAATACAACAGCGAAGCGAATAAAAGGTTTTTCGTGTGCCTCTTCATACAATTTCTCCTTAAAATATTTTATTGGAATGCACGGGTGCAACACCCCGTCCTTTAGGACGTACTGTTTGCTAATCCATAACCGGCGGGTATGAAGCCCGCGCTATCAATAATTTCCCATCCAACGCGCCCCGCCCTTCAGGGCGAGATTGTTCATTAAGAACAAGTTTCTACTTATTGCTTCTAGACGGCATGTCGAACAACACCACCGGCGTTCTGAATAGTTCGTCCCGGGTTTCCAGTGTTTTCGGTTGGCCGTCGGCCTCAAGCCCCAGAATCAAGCCAACAAAGGCTTTAAAATTCCATGTCTTGCCCTTTGTCGCGCCGCCCTTGTCGTCATCATCGAATTCATACACCCAATCGGGAATAGACACAAAGGTCCGGCGTTTCAGCGTCGCCACCACATCGAAACACACGACCGGCGACTCCAGCGCGCCTCTTTTCTTGTCGCGTGGCGCCACATAAAAGACCGCCTTGCCGGAATCAAGCGCGGACGGTTTCGCCGAAACCTCAAGGTCGTTAGCCAGAACAGCCGCGCCCGCGGCGGTCCACATTCCAGGGACGGCTTTTTTCGGCGTTTTTTTCGCGCTTTTTGTTTTTTTGTCGCCGCCTTTCGGCTCGTCGGAGGACGGTTCCGGGGCGACCGTCAGGCACCGGTAGTTTTCCACGCTTGTCTCCATCTGCGCGATATCGCAGTCTGCGGGCAGGGCGAACGCCTCATTTAGCTGCCAGAGCCTATGCCCATTCTTCGCGCTTCCGCGGATGACTTTGTATTGAAAAAGCTGAAGGTTCAGCATTTCCTTTATGGGAGCCATTCCGCCGTTTCCGTCAGGAATGCCGAAGTAATTTACCATTGATGTTTTTTCGTTCTGCAGGTTCCATATTTTGCCCGGAACGCCCGTTTCGCTGTTTCTGATATTCCAAATATCGGCGAGGATTTTTTTGTTGTTGCGGTCAACTTTCGCTTGATCCGAGAGGGATGCGCTCGGCATATCTATAGCGTCCGCCGCGCCGAGCGGCTTTATATCGCCCGCCTGAATCGTGCGGACGATTCGGCTTTGCACGCCCTCTCTGCCCGCTATGGCAGAGTAGTTTTTAACAAATCCGTCTACCGCTTCTTTCAGTCCGGTAACAATCAGGTAAAGCGGCTTTTCACCCAAAATCGTCTGGCTAATCATGCTGTTGTAGTTGTTTGGGTCGGGTTTATAATTCTCGCCGTTGAACGGAAGTCTAAGCGCAATAATGGCCGCCGCGTTCCGTTGCGAAATGAGCAAGCCGTTGCGTATGTATCCGGCGAGCACGGTGTTGTTTAGGTTCTGCTCCTCAAGATCGCTCACTACGACCGTCAAATCGTCAGCCTTGACGAGTCCTTCCTGATAGAGCATCGTAAGCGGGCCGCCCCTTTCAAAATCGCCGCCCGAAACCGCGTCGTAAAAGGATGGTTGCGCCGGGTCAAAATCCGCCGCGCCAATCGCCTCCCATTTTATGAATCCGTTCGATTGCTTTTTTAGCCTATAGTAAAGAGGGTTGTACCCATACCGCAAGGTTTCGTTGAAAGCCGTCAGAAAACGGGTGAATTCCGGCGACGGCGCGACTACAAGACGACGGTTTTGAATGTAGCCTCTTTCGGACCTCGTCTGTGACCAGTAGACAAATACCGGATGATGCGCCGCGGTCTCCCCGGACATTTCCGCTTGTGTCTCCAACCCCTCCGGCGCCGGATACGGCAGTTGAAATTTCATGGATTTCGGTTTGCCGCATCCTACAACAAGCGCCAAAAATGCCGTTGCGATGAATACCCAATTTTTATTCATTATCAATCCTCTTTAATTATTGCAATCGAGAACATGCGTTGGTTTGCCGGAACACGCCATTTCTTACAGTTATCACGTTTTGCTCGCCGACGAAACCCCTTTCTCTGAAATTTCCTTTCTTAAACCCAGTCATCATTTGAAACAGGGAATTCCGCGCCGTCAATGTCCCGAATACGCGATTTTAGCGGCGCGGGCGGAGAAGGATGCGCGGGCGGCGGCGGAGGCGCGCCGGCTTGCTCCGTCCGGTAAGGCGCGGTTTCCGCAAGCGGCTCTCTATCGGCGTCCGCCTCCTCGCCTCCGTAATGTCTCAGCAGTCCGGAAAGTCCGCCGTTGAAGCCGTTGGCGACCGCGAAAATGCGCCATAGCTCTTTTTTATAGATTTCAACGACGATTATCGCCTTTTCGTTCTGGAAATCGCCGCCCGTCATAGACAACCGGAAGGCTATGACGCTGTTTTGTTTCAGGGATACGCGACACGAGGACATTTCCCGCATCACGCCGTTTCCGTCTATGTTGATAGTGAAATGAAGCCGTTGGATGTATGCGGGAAGCGCCGCGAGATTCACTGAGAAAACGGCGGATCCGCCGTTTTGAGAAAGGGAAATCTCGTTTTGCGGGCTCCGCTCATTGTTGTAAAACACGAAATAACGCTCGTCCGAAAGTTTTTCGTCGCCGTCAAGTCCGAAACATGAAAAATCATATTCCGCGTTTCCCGACATGGCAATTTCTACGGAAAATGGCTGGTTTGGGTCAACAAGCGCGTCTGCCAGTTTTGCTCTGAAGCCGCGCCGCATATCTATCGCCACGTGTCGCTCCTGTAATTATTTGAAGTTTGTATACCCGAATCTGGCGGACATAGAGGTGATGCCGCCGTCGTCAGTGGCCTGTCCTATGGCGTTGAACTTCCACTTGCCGTCTTTGCGGTAGATTTCACCGAAAATCATGCCCGTCTTGCCCGGATAATTCTCGGACAAGTTGTATTTCATTATTTCCTTGTTTGTTTCAGCGTCCACGATGCGGATGAAGGCGTTGTTGATAAGTCCAAAATGCTGGTTCCTTTCCTTCGCCTGATAAATGGTTACGACAAAGACTATCTTCTCGTATTCGGACGGAACTTTCGCCAGATCTACGATGAGCTGCTCGTCGTCGCCTTCGCCTTCGCCGGTGAGGTTGTCTCCGGTGGAGTAGACGCTCCCGCTTGGATGTTTGGGCTGGTTGTAGAACACCACATCTCCTGCGCGGATGGTTTTGCCATTCGCGCCGCACAGAATCGCGGAGGCGTCGCAGTCAATATCCGGACCGTTGTCCGCCACATCCCAACCTAGCCCGGCGACGACTTTCCTGAGCGCCCCGCCGTCATCTTTCGACAAATCGACTCTCTGCCCTTTTGTTAAGTTAATAGACATACCTGTTTCCTTTATCTTGATTGGATTTGAAGTCCTGTTTTTTAGACTTGAACTCCAAAATTGGCGCCAAGCGCGGCGAGTCCGCCTTTGAAACCGCTTCCGATGGCGTTGAACTTCCACTCCTCGCCGTTGCGATAGATTTCAGCGATGACAACCGCAGTTTCTATGGAAAAATCCTCTCCCAAGTCGTAACGCATAATCTCGGCGTTGGTCACGTCGTCTATGATGCGGATGAAGGCGTTGCTGACCTGCCCGAAGTTTTGCCCCCGCTCCTGCGCCTCGTGGATGGTCACGGTGAACGCGATTTTCGTCACGTCAGCGGGGATTTTCTGCAAATCAACTTTGATTTGCTCGTCATCGCCCTCGCCTTCGCCTGTGCGGTTGTCTCCGGTGGAGTAGACGCTCCCGCTCGGATGTTTGGGCTGGTTGTAGAACACGAAATCGCTGTCGTTGCGAATTTTTCCGTTAGCCGCGAGCAGAAAAGCCGAAGCGTCAAGGTCAAACTCCGCTCCACCGTCATACTTATTTGTATCCCAGCCGAGTCCGACCGTCAGTTTTGACAAACCGGGACGTCCTTTTGTCAAATCAACTTTCTGTCCTTTTGATAAACTAATTGCCATCGTTTTTCTCCTTGTAGTTTATGCTCATTACGGAGTTGCTATTATTAACCGCCCATACAGGCGAATTTCCTCTTTAAAGCGGGAGTCTATCCCGCCAACATTCTCTTCGCGGAACGCCTTTTTCTGGACTCGCAACGGAGGCGGGCGACATTGATTGGAATTGGAACTTTTCATGTCTTATGGCGATGCTCCTTTTTGAATAGTATACGCTTTTGAAAAAGCATACGCTTTTCGCGGCGGGTTGTCAATACGTTCCCATTAGATTTTTATCAGATGAGTCTATCTAAATGGGGTGAAACGGCTGATATGAGCGGGTCGCGCCGCCAGACCGAACGCTTTTTAGAACCGCTCTCTAGACATGGCAATTGTCTTGGCTGTTTTTACGACCAGGTCTTTGATAGTCAAACGGTGCATGCTCCTGAGCCGGCTATGACGATAGTCGCGCCCGGCGCATTGCCGATAGAAACAACGGAATCATCGCTTGCTTCGCCTGACATCAGGAAATTTTGTTCGATTCGGATGGAATCAAGGGTTTTACGATCCGCCATGCCGAATTGTCTTGAATCAACCGGTTGGAATTCGATTTCATCAATGGCAAACGAAGCCATATCCCATCATGCGATGACAAGCTCAAAACCGCCACTGTAGTCCGCTAGGGCAGGTTGTTGAGCAAGGCTTCGCAGGCGCGATTGGTCGCGCCTTCAATGCCTGTCATAGCGCCTTGCGTATGACTTCGCGCCGCCGTATATCCGCCTGCGCCGTCGCGCCATAGGAAACGACATCGCCCGTTGAGGTTGTTTTTTGTTCATCTAAAGGGGCGTCCACGCTAATAAATATGATATGCTGAGGATGCGGAACCGGGCATGGAAGAAAGCGCGGCGTTGCCAATGGATCCGGGCGTATGAAGACGATCTGACGCGGTTGATGAATGACGTCGAAGGCTTTTTCGACGGACAAAGGGATGCCTGCGGGTTTGCGCTCGTTATGACAGTCGTGTGAACACGCCCTAGCAGTATAGGCGAAGCGAAATGGAGCATGCCTATGCCCTATAGTATGTTCCGATTGCGCAATTCTCTTTAATTCGGCGTACGCCTTGGGTTTCACATTGCCGGCATAGACAATATGAAAAAAGTTAGTCGACGTCCATTCAGCCGCAACCGGACCGGGCGCGTCCGCATCCTGTCTTTCCTGCGGAGACATTGTTTTATCCTGCAAAGAGACGCAGGAACATAACGGTTCGGCGGCGGACAAGCGGCGCAAAAGAAAATTATACTCCGCTTGCAGAGGATTGTCAATACGTTTTCATCATCAGGGTAAGAAAAATCCGGTTGACGCCCCGACTGAACCTTTCGCTCGCGCTTGTTGCGCGGATATCCTTAACTGTGGAGCCATCCTTTGACAAACTCATCAATATTTGTAGAAATGAACCGCATCATTGCGTATGAAAACGTCCTTGACTGACAGCCCGCGCTTCATTACAATTACACCATGAAATTGGTATGCCTTGATCTTGAAGGTGTTCTCATTCCCGAAATTTGGATAGCCTTTGCGGAAATTGTGGGCGTAAGCGAATTCCGCAGAACCACCCGCGACGAACCCGATTACGACAAACTCATGCGTTTCCGGCTCGATCTTCTTAACCGTTGCAACCTGAAGCTGCCGGATATCGCCCGCGTGGCAGGCGGTATGGAGCCGCTGGAGGGAGCCGTTGAATTTACCAGAGCGTTGCGGGAAAGAACGCAACTCATCATACTGTCGGACACGTATCAGGAATTTGCCGGACCGCTCATGGCAAAACTGGGGTACCCAACCCTTTTCTGCAACAGCTTGACAACAGCGCCCGACGGCAGCATAACGGGTTACAAACTCAGGCAGGAAAACGGCAAAAAACATGCGGTTGCGGCTTTTAAGTCGCTTAACATTGAAGTGTTCGCGGCAGGAGATTCTTTCAACGATCTTGCCATGATAGCCGAAGCCGGAAATGGGTGTCTTTTCAAAGCGCCGCAGTCCATTCGGGACGCCAACAAGCGGCTTCCGCGCGTGGATTCCTACGTGGAATTGCTTGCCTGTATTGACTCCTTTCTTGCAAAAAACGCTTGAGTTTTTTTTGTATGTGTAGTATACTGCCACTATGTCTCAAATTTCGCCGGTTTTGGACAAATTGCTGACGGCGTTTGCTCTGGCGTTGACCGCTTTAAACAACGCATTTGAAAAACGTAAAAACATAGTAAAGGCGATATTCGGTACGCTTGGAGTCATTCTGTGTCTGCTGATAGGAATTTGGGTTTTACAGCGGTATATCATAAAAAAAGACGCTGACGCAAAGCGTTCGGAAACGGTTCAAACGTCTTTGCGGACGACAGGCGCCGCGTCCTCTATTCCGGCGGAAGACATTTTTCTGCCCGATGAGCCTGATTATCTGCCGAAAGTGATCCTTGAGCGGGAGCCTCATGCATGGAGCGCGGAAGATACACGCGAATACTGGACGAATCCGCTGGAAAATGAACGCATTAATTGGCGGGAGACCATAACGAATGTAGTTGATGGTATAATGGATAAGGTTCCGTGAGGAAAATCTGTTTATCAAATAGGAGATGCGTATGAAACATACAAAAAAAACGAGTGGCCTCGCGCAAGTCGCCTTTGTTTTCCCTGTTTCTTTTATTCTTTTTTCTATAGCTACACTAAACGCGGTCGCCGAACCCATGCGCGAGGGCGAATCGCTTCAACCGGGTCGCCCGCTCAATCAAGCTCCGCAATCCTCCGGTTCGCTCCTCATTCCCGAAGATATTCCGGAACGGGAGCCGCCCCAGCTTCCGCTTACGCCGCCGCCTGAACCAATCGCCAGAAGGCCGCCGCCAGCGCCCGCGAGATTTGACGCATCGCCTGTTTTCTCACGGAGCGTGAAGGCTGTTGTAGGGCAACAGGTTGAAATCCCTTTCAGCGGAAGCGGGTGGGTTTATTTAGGCGAAATGAACGGGCAGAAAGGCGTCGCCTACTCTTCGCACCGCCTTGAAAAAGAAGGGCAGAGCTTCATGTTCATCGCCGAAAAATCCGGCGACTACGCGCTCAAATTCTACAAACAAGATTTTATACGGGATTACACCTTAAACGACCATGTGCAGGTGATCGTTGCGCCCGCGCCGGTTGCGCCGGCGGCGAGCGGGTACGCCGCGATCAACCGGGGCGCCGTTGTCGCGGAGCCGCGCTGGCCTTCGGCGGAACAGGAGGCCGCGATTGCCGAAGGGGCGCCCGCTGGCGCGGCGCAGCCGGCGGCGGCGGAACAAGAGGCGGCGATTGCCGAAGGGGCGCAGCCAGCGGCTGCGGAACAGCCGGCGGGCGCCGCGCCAGTCGCTGTTGAGGCATCCGCCAATGCAACGCCCGATCAGTTCTTCAAGAACGCTCAAGCTGAATTTGACGCGAAAAATTACGCGGCGGTCGTGTCCATAGTGGAGCAGTTCCGCGCTCGGTACCCAAACGGCGCGGACGGCGACGATGAGGCGTGGTGGCTTTACGCCCAAGCCTGCGAAGCCAACGGACCCACCAAAGACATAAAAACGGCGCGGTACTTTTACCAGCGCATTGTCAATGAATACCCGTTCAGCGATCACCACAGCAACGCGCGGAAGCGTATCAGCTACATTGACCGGTATTATATGAATATTCAGTAAGGAGGTATATATATGGACGATCCCGACGGTAGTACCGGCTATCATATACGACAGCATACTTCCCTGCGGATGTTTTTTAATTAAACATTAAGAATTTGACGATCTTGCCTGTCCGCAGAATAAGACTCCCCGCCTGAACGCGGCGGGAGTCATGCGGTATCCTAAAAATTATTTTTAGCGATCACTCACCCCGGCATGGAACATATCCATTTTTCTCTATTTTTTTCTTAATAAAGGGGCGACACTATGAAAATTCTCGAATTAATTAATGCGGTTCCGTTTGATGTGTGCGCATTTCAAGCGGCAGTTAAAGACATGAACGAAATCGATATTGCGGAAATGCTCGACAATCTCAGCAAAGAAAAAGCCGTACAGGTATTCAGGCTCCTGCCAAAAGGCATAGCCGCCGAAGTGTTCGCCAATATCGAAAGCGGCGAGCGGCAACTCATCGTTGAAGCGCTTACGGACAGCGAAGTGGGCGAAATCATCAACCGGCTTTTTGTCGATGACGCGGTGGACTTTATCGAAGAAATGCCCGCCAATGTGGTGAAGCGGGTTTTGGCGAGCGTCTCGGATGAAAAGCGCAAAATCATCAATCAAATGCTCCAATACCCGGAAGATTCGGCTGGCAGCGTTATGACCACGGAATATGTGGATTTAATGGAAGGGCTTGCCGTCAGCGATGCGTTTGCGTATATAAGGGAAACGGGCGTACATAAGGAAACCATTTACACGAGTTACGTCATCAAGCGGGACAGGCTGCTTGTGGGCATTGTGTCGGCGAAAGACCTTATGCTTGCGCAGCCCGATCAAAAAATAGAGGACATTATGAATTCCAACTTCATCAGCGTCCACACCACAGACGATCAGGAAATGGTGGCCGCCATATTCAAAAAATACGACCTTCTCTCCATGCCGGTCGTTGACAAGGAGGAACGGCTTGTAGGCATCATCACCGTTGACGATGTAGTGGACATCATTGAAGAGGAAAACACTGAGGACTTTGAAATCATGGGCGCGTTGAGACCCTCGGAAGAACCGTATTTGAAGACCAGCATTTTCAAGCTTGCGAAAAACCGCATTGTGTGGCTCTTTGTCCTGATGTTATCCGCTACGGTGACAGGCGGCATCATATCAGGCTTTGAGAACGCGCTCGCCCTCCTGCCGGTGTTGGTCGCGTTTATCCCCATGCTCATGGACACAGGCGGCAACGCGGGCGCTCAATCGTCAACGCTCATCATCCGCGGCATGGCGCTGGGCGAAATCGAAGCCAAAGACATGCTCCGCGTAGTGTGGAAAGAGGTGCGCATCGGGCTTATTTGCGGCGCGGCGCTTGGATTCATCAACTTTTTCCGTATTTATCTGACTAACGGAAGAAACGCGGCGCTCGCCTTAGCCGTTACGGCCAGTTTGTTCGTGACGGTCATCATCGCAAAAAGCGTGGGTTGCGCGCTTCCCATGCTCGCCAAAATTGCAAAGGTCGATCCGGCTATTATGGCGGCGCCGCTTATCACGACCATTGTTGACGCGGCGTCTCTGATCATATATTTTAGTATTGCAAGGATGATTTTTCAGATATGAACAAGATGAAAGGCGCCGCTTCAGGCGCTGTTTTGATTCTGCTTTTTTCATGCGCGCCGCTTCCGCCTCAAAGCGAGGAGGCGTTCGGAACGGTGTGTACTATAAACCTGTACGGCGCGGGAAGCCGTTCCGTATACAACGAGATTTTCAGCCGGTTTCGGGAAATTGAGGATCGCATGAGCGCAAACAAAGACGGATCCGAGATAGACGCTGTAAACGCGGTTGCAGGCATCGCTCCGGCGCTGGTGAGCGAAGATGTGTTTGAAGTTGTCGAAGCGAGTCTGCGTTACGCTGAAGACTCGGATGGGGCGTTTGATCCGTCCGTAGGAGCTTTAGTGAAGCTCTGGGGAATCGGATCGGATGACGCGAGGGCGCCGGCGCAGGAGGAGATCGACGCGGCGTTGCCGCTGGTCAACTATCGAAACGTGGCGCTCGACAAAGCCAAGCGGACGATCTTCCTTTCAGAGCCGGGCATGACGCTCGATCTGGGCGGCGTCGCCAAAGGGTACGCGGCGGACGAGGCGGTGAAGATCATCAAAAAACACGGAATTCAGGCTGCGCTTATCGATCTGGGCGGCAATATTTTTGTCTATGGGAAGCGGAACGGGAAAAAAACGTGGCGGATTGGAGTGCAGGACCCGCTTGGAGAACGAAACAAGGCGCTGGGCGTTGTAGAAATTGAGGGCGACGCCACCCTCGTAACATCGGGCGTGTACGAGCGGTTTCTCGAAATCGACGGCAGACGCTACCACCACATACTGTCAACGCGGAACGGCCGTCCGGTCGACAACGGGTTGCTTTCAACAACCATCATCGCAAAGACCTCTATGGACGCGGACGCGCTTTCCACTGCGGTGTTCGCGTTAGGGTATGAAAAAGGCGGCGCGCTCGCGGTTTCACGCGGCGTTGAGGCGATCTTTGTGTTTGAGGACAAGACGGTGCGGGTTACGGCGGGATCGCTTGTGCGCCGCGCGCATTTTACGCTTGCCGGCGCTGATTATACCCTTGAATGAAACGGCGCGGCGAAAGCCGGAGGGCGGCCGCGCTTTTCCCTAAAATATTCATTGCTTTTTATTGGGAAATGGTGTATAGTAATAGAAGTTTTTCAATGTGTTTTTAGAGACGCGCGGTTTCGTCAGAAACTGTATGCTCCCAAGGTTCGATGATTGAGAAGCGCCTGTTATATGAAAAGGAGAAAAAATTGATTAGAGGCGGAGATATTGTCAAAGGAAGCTGCCTGCTTCAGAAAGGGCAGCCTTTTCTGGTTGTCGAGCGGGAATTTCACAATCCAGGAAAAGGAACTGCCATTGCGCGTATAAAAATGAAGTCCATTAAAGACGGTTCCGTACTTGCCATGACCATTCCAACCCAGCAGGAAGTTGAGGATGCCGTTGTTGACGCGCGGAACTGTCAGTATCAGTATTCCGACGCGGACTTTTATCACTTCATGGACAATGAGTCCTACGAGCAATACGAAGTTCCCGCAGCCGATATGCAAGACAAAAAGTTCTACCTTCAGGAAAACGAAGCGTACGAGTTGACGATCTGGGAAGGCAAGGTCATTGACATAAAGATACCGTATAAAGTCATGTTCACGGTGGCCGAAAGCGAGAACTACGTAAAAGGCGACACCGTTTCCGGCGCGACCAAGCCCGTCACCACCGAGACCGGGCTCACGGTGAGGGTGCCGCTTTTTATCAAACAAGGTGAAAAGATATTGGTAAACACCGAAACAAACGAGTATGTCGAGCGGGTGAATTAGACGAGTTAAATATATGAAAGACGCAAATTCTAGCGTTAACATCTTAAAGAAAGATTCTGTGCCGATTGCGCTTACCGTCTACTTCTTTTGTTTGGTCCAAGCGTCCGAATATTTAAAAAGCGGTATGGTGTATGGATTGTTGCTTTTTGCGGCGATGATTTTGTTCTTTCTCGTGTTGATTTATGCGCTCTCGTCAATATGGTTTTACTCACTTGCAACGTCTCTGCTTTTGTTCTTCTTTTATGTTCTGATTGTGCTGATCACAAACGGCGCCGATTATTTTTTTATTGTCTGTGTATGCATCGCCTTTATTGGTTACCTCTGCCGTGAAGTCAGCGCGACATTGCTGTACATCGTTATTTCAAATGCGATCATCGCTCTGCTTGTTTTTTCTGGCGCTCCGATTATGGAAGATACGCTTTCCATTATTCTCATAACATGGAGCGTTTCATTCGGCATTTCTTGCTTTTTGTTATATATAACCTACCGGGTCGCCCGTAACAGACAAGCTGCGGAAGAATTCCACTATTATTCCCAAACTATTCTGGAACGGGCGCCTAATTGCTTTGCGTTAATTGACCGCATGCACAGAGCGCTGTACATCAGCAAAGCGATGGCGCAAACCTTCCATATCGCCTGTCCTGAATTGATGAAGAAGCGCCCCATAACGGATACGCTTAATAATGCTGAACTGCGTTCCAAGCTCATCCTTGTCATGCGAGACGACGAACCATACGAAGGCACATGGGAGATTATTGTAGATCAACAAAAACGGTACTATCAAATATTGTATCAGACACGAGACAAGAAAACGCGGGGCGACTTCCTGTGCCTGAATGACGTTACCGACATTATGATGGCGAAACTCGAAGCCGAGCGGAACGCGAAAGCAAAAAGCATTTTCCTTGCAAACACCAGCCATGAAATCCGTACGCCTATGAACGCCATTCTGGGTATGGTGGAATTGATTCTCCGCAAGAATATCAGCCATGATGTGTATGAAGACGCCATCACCATAAAGCAATCCGGTGAAAATCTGCTTGCCATTATCAACGACATACTTGATTTCTCCAAGATGGAATCCGGCAAATTTGAAGTTGTCCCCACGGAGTATCCGTTTGCGTCTCTTATCCACGATGTAATCAATATAATCAAAGTAAAGCTCGCGGACAAGCCGATTCTGTTTATCGTCAATGTTGACAACAGGCTGCCGAAAACCCTTTTCGGCGACATTTCAAGGGTGCGCCAAGTGTTGCTGAACCTGCTCTCAAACGCCATGAAATTTACTGTGGAAGGATACATTTCCCTATTTATACGTGGAGAACGGGTAAAAGACAGCGACAATCGCATCCTGTTGGATTTTCAGATTTCAGATACGGGCATTGGCATGAAGAAAGAAGAAATGTCAAAACTGTTTGGAGATTTTGTTCAACTCAGCGACAGACCGACTAATGTCGAAGGCACCGGGCTTGGACTCGCTATTTCCCGCAGTCTGTGCAAGCTTATGGG
The DNA here is from genome assembly GCA_031257675.1 of Treponema sp. GTDB lineage: Bacteria > Spirochaetota > Spirochaetia > Treponematales > Breznakiellaceae > JAIRKH01. The sequence continues at coordinate 19,254 of JAIROG010000101.1, forward strand.
CGGCGATATTACCGTTTATTCTGAGTATGGAGTAGGCACCACCTTTGTCGCCAGCGTCATTCAGGAAATAAAGGACGACACGGAGTTCGCTGCTGTCGACGATCCATCCCATAAAAACGTACTGGTATACGACAACCGCAATGTATACGCGGAATCTATCAGCCGCACTGTACACGACTTGGGCGTAAAATGCGATATTGCCCTGAATGAGGAAGAGTTCGTATTGGCGGTGCAAAAAAAGCGCTACAAATTCGTGTTCATCAACATTAACTTCTACTCTAACGCCCGCGCGATATTGGTTCAGTTCGCTCAAAGCGTAACCATCGGCATCCTGACCGAACAGCATGAGGCGTCGTCGATGCCGCCGGACTGCGTGACCATCACAACGCCCGCGTACGCCGTCTCAGTGGCGAATGTCCTCAATGGGAACACTGAAGAAATTGATTTCACCGAACATACGTTGCAGAAAATACATTTCAGCGCGCCGTCAGCGCGGGCGCTGATAGTTGACGACGTGCCGACCAATCTTAGAGTCGCCACAGGCTTGATGTTGCCTTATAAATTGAAGATCGATACGGTGACATCAGGAATGGAAGCGCTCAAACTGATCAATGAAAACGAATATGACATCGTTTTTATGGATCATATGATGCCTGTCATGGACGGCATAGAGACTCTGCGCAAGATCAGGGAAAAAGGCGGAAAATACCAGACCCTGCCGGTTATCGTGCTCACGGCAAACGCCGTTGTCGGCATGAAGGAGATGTTTATGAACGAAGGGTTTGATGATTATCTTTCAAAGCCCATTGACACGTCAAAACTGGACGCCGTCCTGCTCAAATGGATACCTAAATCCAAGCATCAGAAACCGCAAACCTTCCATATGCATAAAGAAATGAAAAATGTTGTAGACCTCGTAATCGAAGACATTGATATTAATGAAGGGATCAAGATGGCGAATGGTTCTGTGGAAAGTTACCTTGAAATCCTCTCAGTGTATATTAAAGACAGCAAAGAACGGTACGGTACGCTCTGTTCCTTTCTGCAAACTATCCACATGAGTTCCCCTAATCCGCAGATTCTTTCCATTTTCACCACGCAGGTACACGCCTTAAAGAGCGCGTCCGCAAGCATAGGCGCAAAAAAACTTTCTGAAGAAGCGATGAAACTCGAGATGGCCGGAAGAGCCGCGTCTGTTGAATTCATCAAACAGAACCTTGGTTCATTTTGCAGCAATCTCGCGGTTATTATTGAACGCATAGAACGCATATTGCCCAAGCAAGAGGATTCGAAAGATGGGGCGCAAAACCGGGATATTGACACCGAAGACAGGCGCAATTTTCTCAACCTGAAAACAGCGCTCGAAAATGAAGATATACACACTATTGACGCATTGTTTGAGACGCTCAACGAAAAACAATTTAACGTCAAGGTAAAAGAAAAACTCAGCGAAATAAGCGACTTTATTCTGGTGTCGGACTTTAAAGAGGCTCTCAAGATGCTGGAGGAACTATTGCTGTGAAATACGATTATAGGGAAGGCGTGCAACCCGTTGATTCCTTGAAGCATGACCCTAATTATGACGCGGCGGGAGAAAAAAGAAGCAGGGAGAAAAAAAATATTGACATCGCCTTAAATGAGTTGGAAGAGGATTACAATAAATGCTACCGAATTATCAGAAAAACATACGAGCATCTTGAAAGAATAGGGTTGCGGGATTTCAATAAATTTTCCAAATACAAGTGGAGTTTTGATCGTGACGGCCGAGGGGCAAGCTATGTGTGCGTACGAAATGGCGGCAGCCTCTTGAAAAGAAGTCTGGTGAAACGAAGCGGCAACCTTGAGGAAGCCGAACTGCTCCGCTGGCTGGATGACAAAGACCTTGTGTGCGAGGCTCTCGACGAAGCGTACGAATACATTGACGAAAAAATCGGTGCGCTCAAACTCAAAATGAACGAAATGAAGGAACGCATACAGGGGTACGAAGACAGGAGCGAAGGCATGGAAGCGGTGAAGGTGGGAAAAATAGAAACCGTAAAAGGGTAGGGCGGACAGCCGTGTTTCCGTGACGCTTTAGCGAACTTATAACAAAAAGAGTGTAAACGGCTATACGAGAGGAAGCATGTCCTTTGCCAAAGAAGTCATGGATGATATTCTCAAGGACTGTCACGGCCCCGATGTCTTTTACGGTTCGGAAGGGATAATGAAGCGGCTTGCCAAGCCGCCGGCAGAGCGCGCTATGGAGGCTGAACAGACCGGGCGGCTTGGGTATGAAAAACATGTCCAGTCCGCGAAACCGACCGCCGGAATGGAAAAATAACCAAAGAGCCGCAGACGCACCATGGGCCGATGGAGACAGCGGTTTTCCGTAACCGGGAGGGCGTGTTTGAACCGCGGACAGCTCCCAAACGCCAGAAGGACTCTCACGGATTTGACGACAAAATCCTGTCGATGTATGTACTGGGACTGACCGCCCGGCAGACACAGGAACGCCTGAAAGATGTCTATGCGGTCGGTGTGTCGCCGGAACTGACAAGCCGGGCGACCAGCGAGATAAAAGAATTGGCCGGTGAATGGCGGGGCCGCGCTCTGGAAGCGCTCTGGAAGCGCTCTGGAAGCGTTTTATCCGGCGTGTTCATGGATGCCCCGCGGGTCAATGTCCGGGACGGGGGCGCGGCGGTCAAGAAACCGGCGTGTCTGGCGCCGGCGATACGGACAGACGGTCAAAAAGAGCGTGGCGAGACGAAGCCCCACGCGGGCTGTGGATTGAGCGAAACGAGGGGCGAAGCTCCGGGCGGGCGTTATGAACGAACTCAAAACCCGCGGGATTCAAGACATTCTCTTGGTGGTCGCGGACGGGCCGGCCGGATTTCCCAAAGTTGCAGCCGCCGGATTTCCCAAAACCAAAGCGCGGCCGCGCATGGACCGCAATTCGGCGAGGTTTGCGCCGTACAAAGACCGCAAGACGGTCATCGCCGGTCTGAAAAGCATCCGCCGCGAAACTGACCGCCGCGGCTCTGGAGGAGTCCGCCGGAATGTGGGACACGAAACGCCCGATGATTTCCCGTCATGGCGGAACCGGCGGACCGAGGACATTCCGTTTTTCAAGGTTTCCCCGGAAATCAGGAAGGCGGCGCGCGCCGCCAACGCTATTGAGCCGGTTAACTTCACGATCCAGAAAATCATCAAACATCGACTGTCTTTTCCGAAAGACGAAGTGGCGATGAAACTGATTTTTATGGGCTTGAAAAACATATCTGGAAAATGGACGACGCCAATATGGGATTGGGGCCGCCCTCAATCAATTCGCCGTCATTTGCGGGGAAGACAGAGTCCCACTGTCAACAAGTTAAGGGAATGCATAATACGCTCTGTCAACAGTTTGATTTGTGATTGTGGTGGAAATGAGGTTTTTCAGGCATTCTTTTCTTGACACTTCACGATTTGGGCGTATTGGAATTATCCGTCGTTTTATCTCGGACACAGTTCCCGGTATAAATATTTTCGGCTGAGCGGGTCATCGGCAATCAGCATCCCGATAAGCCGGTCTTTCAACACCCCCAGCGCATGATTCACATTCGACCGGTATTCGTACCGGCTCTCCTTTTTGGCTTGTTCCTTCTTTATCTTGCCGTTCGCTTCCCTCAAGCGGCTGGCAAGCATATTCGACACCGTCATCATCGCGTAAAAATCCCGCTTCACGTTGTCCGCCAGCCGTCCG
>JAIROG010000108.1 GCA_031257675.1 Treponema sp.
GTTTAATACCCCGCCCCTTGGGGCGGTTAAAACTGGGGGCGCGGGGGATTTGTTCCCCCGCATACGCAAAGATTTCAAGGAGAAATCTTCAATACCCCGCCGCTCTGCGGCGGGGATTCTTTATTGACGAGTTTACTGGCATTCGGCCTGTTGAACGGATGCGCCAAGAAAACAGAGGCGCCTGCGCAAGCCGCCGCGCCTGTTGAAATCACGGTTGAAATATTCGACCGCGGCACAGACGGCGGCAAGCCTGATCTTACCAACAACCGAGCGGACGAAATGGAGTGCGGCTTTTCCACCGTAGAGAGAGACATAACTCCGCGTGTGGCCGCGGCAGGCGTACCGCAACCGGTTATGCGCCGTCTTGTTTTTTTTTCTGATGTATAGTATTGTATGTATGCTATTGGAATGCGCGGGTGTAATGCTTGCTAATACATAGCCGGTGGGGTTGAAGCCCGCGCTATTAATAATTGAGCTTGTTCCAAAAACTGAAGTGTTGGAACCCTCAATTCCCTATCCAACGCGCCCCGCCTTTCAAGGCGAGGCGGTTCATTTTCGGAGCGTGTATGAAACGAATTCTATTTTTTTTGCTGATAGGCGTCGCAACGCTTTCCAGCGTATTCGCCCAGAAAAAGGGTGATGTCATGTATGTGGCGGTGAAAAGCCTGAATGTAAAATCTTCCAAGGGGACTTTTGCATCCACCACGGGAACTTTGTCCTATGGAACGCAGATCAAGGTACAGAGTGTGAGCGGGAGCAAGGTTGAGGTTACAGCCGGAACGCTGACCGGTTGGGTGGATGTCTCTTCCTTAACGAGCAAACGCATCACCGCCTCCGTTGCGTCAACGTCCGCCTCCGCCAAAGAGATTGCGCTTGCGGGAAAAGGTTTTAATGAGGAAATTGAAGGAACCTATAGGACGGAAAACGCGAATCTTGAACAGGCGTACGCCGCTATTGGTGCTGTTGAAAGCGTTGCCGTGGGCAATGATGCGTTAAAACAGTTTATTGTTGATGGAAAACTTGCCGGAGCGGAGGGGAATAATTAAATGAGAAAAATCATGGGGGTGATTTGTGTTGTACTATTCCCGGTAATTATATCTTGCGAGACGATCAGCGCGGGAATAGACGCCGCAAGCAAGTCCGGCTTCATTAATGAACAGGCCGCCGACGCGCTTGGACGCATGGATAACGCGATAAAGGACGCTACGAAAGACATTACGCCATCTGAAGAATATTATATTGGACGCGCTGTGGGCGCAAACATCCTTTCCCATTACAAGGTGTATACGAAAGATCCCGAATTAACCGCGTATATCAACAAAGTCCTTAACGTTTTGGTCATCAACTCCTCGCGCCCCGTTATTTATAATGGGTACCACGCGGCTATTCTTGATACGGACGAGATAAACGGCTTCTCCACATCGGGCGGGCATATTTTCATAACACGCGGACTGTTGGATGCGGCGGATTCCGAGGATGCGCTTGCCGCCGTGCTTGCGCATGAGCTTGCCCATATTCTGCTCCAGCACAGCATTAAATCCATAAAGAACAACCGGTTCACGGGCGCGCTCCAGCAAGTCGCCGGCATAGCGGCCGAGTCGGTGGGGCTTGACGAGCTTACCCAAATCTTTGACGAATCGATTCGGGAAGCGGTCAGCAACACGCTGGATAAAGGATTTTCCAGGGAACAAGAATACGAAGCGGACGCTGCGGCCATCTCCCTTCTCGCCGCCGCCGGATACACGCCGTCCAGCATTGCGGGAATGCTTGAACGCATCAAGGCGAGCGCCGCGCATAATGGAGGCAAGCCGGCATTTCCTTCTGCGGGGAGCGTCTTAAAATCGACCCATCCGAGTCCCGACGACCGCTTGCGGGAAGTCAGGAGGAGACTTGTCGTCTACCAAAACTTCACCGATAATTCAGCGGTACGGAAATTCCGGTTTGCCGCAACATTGAAAAAATAATACTATGAAAAGAAACCCAAGAAAATTGATCGCGTTTTCCATCATCGTAGTTGCGGTATTTTCCGCAGTTGCGGCGCTTCAGCTTTCAGGCGTATTCAATTATCTTGAATTTAAGACCTACGATTTACGGGTGAACCTTTTTGCGGCCTCTGCAAAACCTTCTGACGAAATAATTGTCATTCTCCTTGACCAGGACAGTCTTGACTGGGGGCGCGCCGAGAGAGACTGGGGATTCCCGTGGCCCCGCGCCGCATGGGCTGAGTTTATCGATTATATGAACGCGGCGGACGCAAAAGCCGTTGCGCTTGATCTGTTTTTCACCGAGCCTTCCGTGTATGGCGAAAAGGATGATGAAGCATTCGTCCGCGCCGCGAAAGACTTCGGCAAGGTTATACAGATTGTTCATTTCAGCACCCAGACGGGGAGCGCCCAAACATGGGACTCCTCCTTGCAAGCGCCGCTTTTTGAACCTTCCGGCTTCGGAAGTTTTCTTGAGAAATTCGAGCTGACAGATGAAGGGGCGTCCGCATCCGCGCAATTCCCCATTCCCGGCATTCTCGCCGCAGCCGGCGCATTAGGGTCTGATGTCGGCGCCTTTGATCCGGACGGGATAGTCAGGCGGCTTAGTCTTTTCACCCTTTTCGATGGAAAAGCGGTGCCGGGCGAAGCCGCCGCATTTCTTATGATTGGTGGAAGCGGCGCCGCCATACAGTATGACGCGAAAAAAAAAGTGATCGAATGGGAAGGGCGCCGCATACCGGTTGACGAGAACGGCAAAAGCCTGCTCCGTTTCCGGGGCGCAAACTTCCAGCGGTACATTCCCTATCCGATGTCGGTCATGCTTCAAAGCGCGGAAGATTACCGGAATGGAAAAACGCCGGAATATCCGCCCGAAGATTTCAAAGGCAAGTACGTGTTCTGCGGCTATTACGCGCCCGGACTCTTCGATATTGTTACGACTCCGTTAAGCTCCGTGTACCCCGGTATGGGCGCCCACATCACCATGCTGGACAACATGTTGCAGGAGGATTTTACCCAAGAGACGCCATTGGCGCTGGATATGGTTTTGCTGTTTCTCGGCATCGCCGTTGCCGCGGCTCTTACGGTGTTCCCTTCAAAACACCAGTTGCAACTGTCGCTTGGCTCCATGATCCTGTTCATGGCGGCGGCTATAGGCGGTTCTTTCTTCGCCTACCTGATCGGCTGGTGGCTTCAGGTTGTTGTTTTGCTGGCGGGCATCGCCGCATCGTACCTCATTTCAACGCTGTATAATTACGCGACCGAGGGGAAGCAGAAACAGTACATCAAGAAGGCGTTTAGCCAGTATTTAAGTCCGGTGTTCATAGATCAGCTTATCGCCAACCCCGAACAGTTGAAACTCGGGGGCGAACGCAAAGAAATCAGCATATTCTTCTCGGATATTCAGGGTTTCAGCGCTATTTCCGAGCGTTTGCAGGATCCGGCTGTCTTGACTGAGCTTTTGAACGATTACCTTACTTTTATGACCAATATCATTCTGGATTCAGGCGGCACGATTGACAAATATGAAGGAGACGCGATTATCGCCTTTTGGAACGCGCCGCTTGACTTGCCCGATCACGCGGCGCGCGCACTTGCCGCCGCTATGGAATGTCAGGCGCGTCTTTCCGAACGGCAGGATTATTACGAAGAAAAATACGGCGCGCGCCTGATTACCCGCATAGGACTTAACACCGGTCTTGCGGTTGTGGGCAACATGGGATCGGAAATACATTACAACTATACCATGCTCGGTGACGCGGTAAATCTGGCGGCTCGTCTTGAAGGGCTTAACAAACAGTTCGGCACTTTCCTCATGTGTACGAAACACACCTTTGACTCGGCTAACGACGCGGCGGCTGCGGCGGCCGCAGCCCCTTCTGACAAGGTTGTTGTTGCGAAACCCGCGAACAAGAATGGCGCATTCCAAAAAGCCGTTAGCTTCGTTCCACCCGGCGCTTTCTACGGAAGAAAACTCGCGTCTGTCGCTGTTGTGGGCAAAAAAGAACCCGCAGTTGTATATGAACCGCTTCAAAAAGATATTTTTGAAGCGAATAGACCGGTTTTGGAACAATTTGACGTGGCGCGGGACTTGTTCTACGCGGGCAAATTCGCCGAAGCCCTGCCTTTGTTTGAAGCTATCATCAAAGAGGATAGACCCGCGCATTTCTACGCGGCGCAGTGCAAGTACTACATTGAACGCGCCGGTGAATGGAAAGGGTATTGGCAGGCGATGTCAAAATAGCTATATGAACACAATTTTTTTTGATACTGTCAAAATCGTCAAAGCCGATATTGCGGGACTGACGGTTTTCGCTTCCATTCGAGAGGAGCCGCTCATGCGGGCGTTTCTCGCGGCGCTTGACGCTTCGGAAGCCGCGCCATTAGGCGGCGCCACTGGCGGCGCCCAAGCCATTGTTGGCGCGTGGAGCGGCTTTATGGCGGCTTTGCTTGTCTGGCAAGACAGCGCCGCGTGTTCTCCAACGTGGCGTTCGGCTGTAGAATCGCTCGCGCTTCACGCGGACAATGAGTTCACCCGTACCGCTGAAAGGAAAGACGCGAAGCTGTCTCTGTTTTTGAAAACGCTCGCAAACATAGACCTTGAGCGGCTTTTCCGCATCGCCGCTTTTGATGTGAGCGGCTTTGGCTTCGCGATGGCGGGCATTGCGCGGAAAGCCGGCTTTGAGGCGGCGGCGGCGCATATTGAAATGTGCGCCCGCGCCTTGTGGGAGGCGGAAGCGTCAACGGACAAGCCGCCCGTTTTGCCGTTTCTTGAAAAGACCATGTGGAGCGGAGAGAGGCTTTTCGCGCATATACGGGCAAAAGGGGCGGGCATGTTGGGACAATACGCGGCGTTTCGCTGGAACGGCGCCGCGACCGCTTCCGGAGGTCCGGGCGGACGCGCGCTCCATTTGCAACCAGCTCGCAACCCGGATCCGGCGCAACTTGCCGACCTTTTTGGATATGAAGACCAGCGGAATGTGGTCATCGCAAATACTCTGCGCTTTTTGGAAGGGAAGTCCGCGAACAACCTCCTGCTATACGGGGACAGGGGAACCGGCAAATCAGCGACCGTTAAGGCGGTCTGCAATGCATACGCTGAACAGGGCTTGCGGCTTGTCGAGGTTCGCAAAGAGATCGTGCAGATTCAGACCGTCATGGAGGAGCTTTCGACGCGAGGGTTGCGTTTTGTCGTTTTTATTGACGACCTTTCTTTTGAGACAACGGACGATTCTTTCACCGGTTTGAAAGCCTTGCTTGAAGGCGGCGTTGAGAAAAAACCGGAAAACATCGTTGTATACGCGACGAGCAACCGGCGGCATTTCGTGAAAGAACGTTCCATTCAGGCTGACGCCCCCCGCGCTTTCGACGCGGCGCAGGAACAACTATCCCTAGCCGACCGGTTCGGACTTGTCGTGGTGTTCACCGCGCCGGATCAGGAAGAATTTCTCTCCATTGCCGAACACATAGCGGAACGGCGCGGGTTTTTCGACGCGGCGGGGCAGGCTTCCGGCTCCCTCGCCGCGCTTCGGGAGCAATTCCGCGCAAACGCAGCGCGGTGGGAGCGCTGGTTTAACGGCCGCTCACCCCGCGCCGCGGCCCAGTTTGTAGAGTGGATTTCCAGCGGGGCGGGTTTTCCATGGGAATAAGAAGCTTTAGCCCCGAAACGCGCGTGAAGGGTTTCCAACGGCTGGGGTTGGCGGCGCAAAGTGTGAGGAAGTCCCGCCCTGCCATTCGCCGTCCGCGACCCTGTTTTTAACGAATACGCTGATTTTCAACGCAGAAAATCTTATTATTGAGTCCGGAAGACTTGATCTTGTTATATATCATAAGCTATACTACAAGAGCAACATCCAGTTATTTCATTGGAAATAGAT
>JAIROG010000120.1 GCA_031257675.1 Treponema sp.
TACCCCGCAGCTTGCTGCGGAAAACTGGGGGCGTGGGGGATTTGTTCCCCCACCATACGAAAAGATTTCAAAGTGCAATCTTTGATACCCAGGAGCTTGCTCCTGGGTTCTTCATTATACAAGTTTTATAGGTTTAGTAGAGTATATTTAATATATTATCATGTGTACGTAAATATATAATTGCGATAAAAAATTTCGCCGCTGTTAATGATTTGCGTGTCATTTATCGTATTATGCGCTCTATGGAAAGAGAATGCAAGAGGGAAAAGACGGTCTCCATGTCGCCGTCCAACCCCAACAGGTTGCGCGAAGATGAAAGCGAAATCCTGCGGATTTTCGCGGATAATACAGATTTCTTATACGAGCGTCTTTCTTAAATCATAGAGAATGACTTGACAGAAACAAATCAAATAGAATAAGTATGGCATGGGCGACGATGGAGAAAAACAGTTGACAAGAAATGAGCTTAAGGGTATGAAATATATATGGAACAGTTGGCGGCGGTTATTATTGAAGATAAAAAGAAAAGATGAATATGAAATAATTGTGGTGGTACACCCGCTAGGTCCATTCCGCGCCCCATGTCAGCGGGACACCGTTTTCACAGCATCCCCGCCTTCTTCTCTTGCTTTCGATTTCAGCGGAATGTGATGCCGCTGGAATTGACGGGAGAGGCAATGCGTCTGCCATTTAACACGAATCTTCCGTCTGGTTTCACTGGATCAAACAAAAAGGAAACCGCGCCGCCCTTTAACCGCCGCGCCGCCGGCTATTTCAAATTAAAAGGCTTCAAAATCTTGTCCACCTCTACGGGTTTCCCGTTGGCGTCATCCACCGTAACCTTGGCAAAAACCCAGCCCTCAATTCTTGTGGGATCAACCCCAGCGGCGATGAACGGTTCGGGGTTGAGGACAAAAACGATGTCTTTGTCATTGGCATCCATATCCTTAGCCCACTCAAACAAATTGCCGCCGCCCAGGCTCACTCCATAATGATCCATCGCCATGTGGTAGCCGACGTTGCCCCGCTTCAGCTTGACAATCTGCTCATAAGCGGCAAGGGGCGTGGCTTCCCCCTGATACCGCGCCTGTTCCTGTCCGAGTTTCGTACCCGCCATGATCTTGCCGTCATAGAAGGTGAAGTTTTGAGCGAAATTGTCAGGCATCCGATTCGGATCAAGGCCGGCGGCGAGAAAAGGATCGGCGTCGAATTCGATCATCACGTCATAGAGAGGACTTTCCGCATAATTTTTGCTCCAGATAAACCGGACGCTGCCATCCGGCGCCGTCAAAGACCAGCCGCCATTCATTTCATCAGGCGCCACCGCTTGAGGAATCTGTTTCAACACCTTGTCAAAAGATGCAACCGAACCGGCTCCCACTACGTCGAGTTTCCCGCAGGAAACCGCGGTCAGCGCAAACAGGGCTAAAAGTCCGGCTTTGATAAAAACAATGTTCATATTATTTGCTCCTGTACGTACAATGTTCAGGTTCGCACAAAACCTGTTAATGTGAAGCCTTAAACCGCTTGAGCCGCAGGGCGTTGGTCAGCACCGACACCGAAGAAAGGCTCATGGCGGCGGCGGCGAACATCGGATTTAAGAGGGGTCCCCCAAAGAGGCTCAACGCGCCGGCGGCGATGGGGATGCCCAGCACATTGTAGCCGAAAGCCCAGAACAGATTCTGTTTGATAGTGCGGATCGTCCGCTTGCTCAGGTTGATAGCCGTGGGAACATCCATCAGATCGCTCCTCATAAGCACAATGTCCGCAGACTCCATCGCCACATCAGTCCCGCTGCCAATGGCGATGCCTATATCCGCCTGTACCAGCGCCGGGGCGTCATTAATGCCGTCTCCCACCATGGCCACTTTCCGGCCCGATTCCTGCAACTTTTTCACCTCATTGGATTTGTCTTGGGGCAACACTTCGGAAAGCGCCCGGTCAATCCCCACCTGTTTGGCGATGGCGGCGGCGGTCTTTTTGTTGTCCCCGGTTATCATGGCAACCTCAATCCCCATCTTATGAAGGCTTTCAACAGCCGCCTTGCTGGAAGGCTTCACCACATCGGCGACCGCCACAATCCCCGCGATTTTTCCGTCAAGGGCGGCGTACATCGGGGTTTTCCCTTCCCCGGCAAGCCGGTCGGAGTCGGCTTCCAGTTCCCCAAGCGCAATGCCGCGCTCGTCCATGAGCTTGCGATTTCCGGCCAAAATACGGCGTCTTTGCCGTATTTTGGCTTCGGGTTCGCTTTGCGAACCCGGCGCATTATTCCCGCCGCCATCCATGCCGGCCCCGTCAAGCTCCGCCTCAATGCCCCTGCCGGCAAGCGCCTCAAAATGGGACGCCGCAAAAAGTTTCAGCCCCCGCTCCGCCGCGCCTTGCACAATCGCCTGACCCAGCGGGTGTTCCGAACCCTTCTCGGCGGAAGCGATGACGCGCAGGAGATAGTCCGGTTCAACGCCGCTTGCGGCGACAATATCCGTAACTTTCGGCTTCCCTTCGGTGATGGTTCCGGTTTTGTCAAATACAATAGTCTGTATCTTGTGGGCCGTTTCCAGGGCTTCCCCGCCTTTAATCAATATGCCGTTTTCCGCGCCTTTTCCGGTTCCCACCATGATCGCGGTAGGCGTCGCCAAGCCGAGGGCGCAGGGGCAGGCGATGACCAGCACCGATATAAAAATAGTAAGGGAAAATTCCACCGCCGATTTTCCGGGCGGCAACGCCGCAAGCCCTGCGGAAGCCGCCGCGAACCACGCGACGCCCGCAAGAAGGGCAATCACGCACACAATCGGCACAAAATAACCAGCCACAATATCCGCCATCTGCGCAATCGGCGCTTTGGAACCTTGAGCGTCTTCCACCAGCTTGATAATCTGCGCCAGCGCGGTGTCGCTTCCGATTTTCTCCGCCTTAAACTGAATGGCTCCGTTGCTGTTAATGGTCGCGGCGTACACGTTGTCCCCGGTTTTTTTGTCCACCGGCATACTCTCGCCGGTAAGCATGGATTCATCTATAGCCGTATGCCCCTCAATGACAACCCCATCAACCGGTATCTTCGACCCGGGCTTCACCGCAATAGTATCGCCGGGGATCACCTCGTCAATGGGGATTTCCTTTTCCACCCCATTCTCAATAATGATCGCGGTCTTGGGAGCGAGTCCCATGAGCTTTTTAATCGCTTCGCTGGTTCTGCCCTTGGACACGGCCTCAAGGGACTTGCCCAAAAGAATGAGGGTGATGATAACCCCGGCGGTCTCGAAATAGAGGGCGTCCACCGCGTTAAAATTTCCATGCGCTATCCGCCACATATTGTAAAGGCTGTACGCCACCGCCGACGAGGTTCCAATGGCTATAAGGGAATCCATGTTGGGGCTGCGGCGCAGCAGGTTCTTGAAACCCACCGTATAAAACCGGCGTCCCGCGCAGATGATCGGAATAACCAGAAGCAGTTCCACCAAAGCGTAGATCAACGGGAAATTCATCGGCGCTAAAGACCGGGGAAAGGGAAGGTTAAAGAGTTTAATCATCGGAACCATAGCGATATACAGCAGGGGAAGCCCAAAACTCGCCGCGACGATGAACTTGGTCCACAGGACGCGGATTTCCCGCTCTTTCCGCAACTTGTCTTCATCTACCGCGCCGTCTTTGGAAAAATCCAGCGCCTTGTATCCGGCTTTTTCAATCGCGTCTTTAATGGCGGAAATCCTGATCGACTGGGGATTGTAGATCACCGCGGCTTTTTCCGTCGCAAGGTTCACCGAGACGCTTTCCACCCCTTCCAGTGCGCCGACGGCCTTTTCAACCCGCGCCGAACAGGCCGCGCAGGTCATGCCGCCTATGGGAATGCTCGCAACGGTTCCCTTTGGCTTGTCCAGAACCTCGTATCCGGTTTTAACAACCGCCTCTTTAATACCGGCGAGCGTTCGCTCTCCTCCCGCGTATTCCACAAACAGTTTTTCAGCGGCAAGGTTCACCGTGGCGGCGTTCACCCCCTCCAGCTTCCGCACTGCTTTTTCGATCCGCCCGGCGCAAGCCGCGCAGGTCATGCCGCCTATACGTAATGTCGCGCTTTGCATGTCTGCTCCTTCATTAATAGTGTAGAGCGTTGCAGTTGATGTTGAAAAAATCAACCGCGCCTCCACCGTGCGAAAATTTTCTTCGCATCATTGAGAAACTCTTTTGAAATAGTGATGGCGGCAGCCGTCACCGTCTTGTTTGCCGGAAATATCGGCACAGGGTTGCAGCCTCCAGATCGCATTCCCACCTGGCTCATGCGGAACCGGTTCCCGCAGTTCTGGCATACCAGCACGGTACCCTGCTGCTTATAGAAACCCCGCCCTGAACTGTAGCACACTTGGCAGGTGTTAAAAGCCGTCCTGATTGTGCCGTCCGGCGCCTTTACCGCCAACACTTCAAGCCGGGTTCCCTCAATGTCAACCGGATAGAACACCGCGTTTTCCGTAACTTCCGCAATCTGGATGACCAAATCACGGTCGGCAATCACGGGCTTCACCACGTTAAGCGGCCCGCTCTGGGCAAACGCGAAAGACCCCGCGGCAATCATAACCGCCGCAATAAAAGCCTTGCCGTTGTCGCCATAGTTTTTCATTTTCACACTCCTCTTATTGTATTTTGGGCGGAATATTCGCCAGAATCCTTTTTGCGCCCCATGTCGGCTGCCGGCGGCGTTTACACTTCAATATCGCGGTTTCCACTGGGACCGCAACAATCGGGAAGTTTGCCCTTGGGCGGCTTGAGAAACTTTTTTGCGAAAAGCGCAATCCCAGCCAACAACAGAAGCGCCGCAATGCTAGCGATGATATTTTCCATGCCATTCATCTCCTCTATGACTTTTCACTTTTAACACACCATTGTGTCAAAACGGCTATTTCACTCACCGTTATGTTTCTTTCTCCGCCCCTGTAAGAGCATGACAACCGCAATCGCAATAGCCGGAACGATACAATGCCAATGGCTCAACAAAAATTCCACTGTTTTCCTCCCGCAATGAAAACCTCACCCGGCGGAGCCGCCGCCACAGCAACCCTCGCCTTGCGCCGCCGCGTCAAAATAAGCGTCCGGGTAAATCAACGTCTCAAATGCAGACGCTTCCGCTTTTATGGCTTCAACATCCACATCTTCAAGATCGTCAACCACTTTCACGTACCCATAGAACACGCTGTCCCCGGTTGAAAAATCAAAATCGTCATTTGGCAGAAGCTGGACAACATTATCCCCTTGCTCCATATCAAGCCGCGTATAATAGGACGGGAAAAGAAGCAGGCTGTTGCCGGGATCAAGGGAGTCATTGTTGATGATCCACATCGCCGGAATATTCCGCTGAACAACGACAATCGCGGGATCAATGCCGTCATCGCGGAGATTAATCTTCACTAGTTGACAGCCATTTTCCTGCATTTCCGCCAGCGCCACTGTTTCAGCGGGTATTGTCACTCCCGCCGGAGAGGGACTAACACCAGGCTCGTCAATCTCCGCCACGCCTTGCCCTTCCTCCACCACCATAATGGAGCTACGGATCATGCCCATCCAGCAGGAGTAGGGAAACTTGCCCGCTTTGTCCGGGGTAAACTCAATGACGTTTTCCCCGGTCGTGAAGCGGCGCTCGATCTTGTATTCCCGAATGATCATGCGGTTGTTGCAACCATTGACGCTCCCCTGCGGCGCGGTGATCGTCCATTTCACCGGTATCCCCCGTTGCACCGTGATCGCCGGATACCGCCCCGCGCTCAAGGTGGAGTTGACAATCTGAACGCCGTTTTCGATCACCGGCGCAAAGGCTCCGCCTTCCGCCCCGCTTGCGCTTGCGGCGTTTGAAGCGAAGGGATTGACAGCGGCGGCCGCCCTGTCAATAACGCCAAAAACGTCGCCATTGAAGCCTGAAAGCCCCCACCCATACGTGAACATGGTCATTCCCATCACGATCACCAGAATCGCGCCAATTTTCATCACCCTATGGGTGAATGCGCGTCCTCTGGACGCGTCGCTTAAAACGCCGCTCAAAGCGCCGATGCCGAACATCAAGGGAACCGTCCCCACGCTGAACAGGAACATCGACGCGCCCCCGGCAATGGGGCTGCCGGTTGACAGGGCGTACAGTTGCATGGCTTGCAGGGGACCACAGGGCATAAGCCCATTAAGGAGTCCGATGAAAAGAGGGCTTTTGCCACTGGTTTTTTGCTCATCTATTTTTCGGGCGAAAATTTTCGGCATACGCACATTGAAGCGGCGCAGAGCGGGAAAGACGCCAAGCATGTTGATCCCCATGATCACCATGAAGACGCCGGCGGCAAGCTGCACCGCGCCCTGAAACCGCCCGGATACGGCGACCGCTTGCCCCACAGCGCCAACAATGACTCCCACCGTGGTGTAGGAAACCACCCGTCCGGCATTGTAAAGGATGGCGGGAACCAGCGCCTTCCAGCGGCTCCCCTCTCGCGGCGCGTCCGGCGTCCGCGCTGTTGATGGAATGCACTGTGAAAGATTTATTCCCCCGCACATGGCGGCGCAATGAACCGACGTGACAAGGCCGATGACAAACAGCATCCCATACCCCACGCCCGCCTCCGCCAGCGGGAAAGCCGAAGTCAAGGCGCCGGGACCCAGCCATTGCAACAGCAGGTACAGGGAAAGGATGATCGCCAGTGTCCCGATAATTTCAAACGCGGGAGTCTCCGCCCGCGCCGCGTTTTCGCCTGCGACCGTGTAGCCCAATCGCTCGACAGCCGCCTCGATCTCATGCAGGGCGATGACCGAGTCGTTCCATGTGACAAGCGCGGTTCCGTCGTTAAAATTTACAACAGCGGCTTCTATCCCTACGGTACTTTTCAATTTCTTTTCAATCCGGTTTTGACAGCTTGCGCACGTCATGCCGCCAATGCGAATTGTCCCGGTTTTCATTATGCGGCGACTCCTTTCACTCCATGCCATCCGCCGCAGGGCGCGAGCGCGTCTATAGCGGATTGTGGTTTTCTTTACATTTTAAGTATACCATCTAATTGTGTCAAAATTATGAATATTATTTTTTTCTTGCGTCTTTATACTCAAAGCCCATACGCCTAACGCGGGCCCAGCGGCGCAAGGCGGCGCCTTTCCCTTGCATGTTTTCCTAAGGGCGTGTTCAATATTTTTACAAGATTCGCAAAAAGTTAGATAATGGAGGAACCCAATAGGGAGAGGAAACAGTATGAGAGTGGCATATCCGATATTGCCAGATATGGAGGGGGGCGGGATCGAAGGGCGAACGCTCCGTGTTTGAGCGGATTTTGAAGGAACCGGCGGCGTCCCAGCGAGTCACGCGCGGGCGGGAGGGGGAAAGAACAATGGTGACAGAGGATTCAAAGAGCGTGAAAAACGTAGATACGGCTGGGGGAAAAGGCTATGAGGCTGGGGGAAAAAATATCGGGAGTAAAGTTGCGTCTTGGTGTTGACGCCGGCGGACCGCCTCATGCCATGAAGGTGACAAAAGCGGGCGCAAGCGAGCGTGATGGGGCGGTTGAAGTGTCGCG
>JAIROG010000104.1 GCA_031257675.1 Treponema sp.
ACCTTTCTGTAAACAAAAAAATATAATTTCATGTTTACTGTTTACAAGCAATTCGTCTACCGCTCTAACTACACCATATGGATCATCTGTCATCCAATCATAAAGTGTATAATCATTAAGCTGTATATGACGTTCTTGGGTTTGCGATAAAGGAAACCGCAGGTTTCCAGCAACCACAAAAATGTGGTTGCGAAAAACCCCATAAAGGGCGTAGCCCGACTAGGGTTTTTCGCAGCCCGATCCGCCTGCCGGCGGGCGAAGCGCAAGCGGGGCTTGTCATGCGCGGTTTGGGCTTTTTGTTTAAATTTTATTCTTTACAACATTTCTCAAATTTATTTGTCATCATAATGAAACCTGAAAAAAATATATACTATTTTCTCATTTTCTATTGCATATATAACACGATGCTCCAACTCTATTTTCCATAACCAATATTCATTTGAATTAGCCTTCAATGGATCAGGTTTTCCGTTGCCTCCGCGGAGATTTCTATCTATATCTTTTATGAGCAAATTTATCCGTTTGAGTTTTTTCTTGTCAGCATCTATCCAATATTGATCAGCCCATGTCTTAGCGGCGAAGTCCATGCCGGACAAGACGGCGTCCGCCCTGAAGCATTCGAGCGTCCAACCCTGTTCCCTGATGATTGTATTAAAACGATCGCGTTTGACAATGGCAGGGAGTTTTCGGGCCGCAAGGCATTGGCGGCGGCGCTAGAGCGCGGCGTCTATTTCGCCCATCCCTATCGTTCATGGGAGCGGGATTAAACAAACACGCCAATCGTTTGATAATCTGACACAGAGACAGCTTGAAGAATTACCGCAAAAATCAATAATCGCCCTCGTAGGCTTTAGGCTATCGGACGCCTAACGAGGGCTTTTCAGAGCGTAAATTCGCACTTCAGCTTTGAACTGGCGATGTTCTAATTTTTAGCATCGAAAATCTATCGGCGAATCGCATACGCGCCCACATCTAAAAATTTTACATGTTTTATTTTAAGAATCACCCCATCTTGTACAAATGTCCGAATTTCTATTTCTCCGGTAGTTTTTTCTAACATCACCGGAATATGCAGATTCAATATATTATCTTTGAAATCAGATTTATTCACAGCAACTTTAGCAATTATATTTCCACCGATATTTGCGCATATATCTGCTACTCCTACTGCATCTCCGTTTAATGAAGCTATATCTATAAGCTCATAGCCTATCTCAAAAATATGTTCCCCTTCCTCGAATCTTCGGTAAGGACCATACATTAGATGACCAGCTGATCCATTGCTTATGAAGTATTCATTCTTATTTTGCTGTTCAAACTTACTATAAAATAAAGATAAAGGAAGCACGCCATTATTGTATGAATCAACCGTAATAATAGGCAGTGGCACATTATAAAAACTGACGTCAGTATCTTTCATGTGTGTTTCGTCATTTTTTCCATCGACAAATATAACTTCCTTAAGATCTCTTAAATAATCATCATAAAGATCAGCAAAAGAATAAAAATACCGTACATTATTATTTTTGGAAGCCTCTTGCAGAAATTCCTCGGAAGATACATCATCCATAATACGTTTTTCCAACATAGGAATAAAATTGGCATATGTTATAGGTATAGATGATATAGAGAATGTATTGCTAGCGCCAAAGTCTTTTATCATAAATAGCGGATTAGGACGGAAGAACCATCCATGATCCGCCATAACGCTTATAAATGTGTTATCATATAAACCATTCTTTTTCAATTCCGAGATATAATTTAATACAATCTGCAATGCGCCTTTTACCTGCCTATACGCATTTCCTCTCTGTCCTTCTGGTATAGTTTCTACATTTTCATTATAAGTATAGGGGGTATGTGCGCCTTGTAAATGATAGAAGTGAAACACATTATTATCGATACATTTAAATCCATTTTCAATAATATTTTTATTAAAACCAACGTCATCCCATCTGTAAGATATTTCATTTTTATTTTCTAACTTTTTATAGCTGTCAAAATTCACGACGAACATCCAAACTATCGATTTCAAAAAGTGCGGGAAATATTTCTGTCCAACTAATTGATATAATTTTACTGCAAAACTTACAGGATCTCTGATTGATACGGAAGCAAGTCTAACATTCTCTGTTAGCTCTACAGCTTTCTTAGGAAGCAAGACAGAGAACGTATATATACCTGAGATGAAATTTTTTTGCTTTAATATATTATAAAACATAGTTTTTTTAAATGCGCTTTCCAAATATTCTCCTCTAAAAGTTGTTTCGTTTTTAAATGCTTCTCCAGTGAGTAAGAAAGGAATAGACGGAGTTGTAAATGGATAATATCCCACCACATTATCGTAATAGGTGAACCCGTCAAATTGCCGAACAAACGCCTCCCCTCCTTCCATCGCCAATATTTTATTCATATAAGCCGTGTCAAACCCGTCAAGGATAAAGACAATAATATTTTTATTTTTTGAGAGCGTATACATCCCTTCCGTTGTAACGACGACATTGTTTTTTTTCGTGTCAGCGGTTACACCCAGAAAAACAAGCGTAACTGCCTGCACTGCGATTATAATACATGAAGAGAAGACTATTATTTTCTTGAGAACATTGCTCTTAAAAGCGCAGAGTGTCAACGGACTAATAATAAAAACAGCCCAAACAATCGTATTGACAACACCATAACCGGCATATGCGTTCCAGTCTATTTCCTGTCCGTCTAACAGTCCGTACCGAATCTGCAAAAAATTGCCCTGCATATAAAGAGCTACGCCTATACCCCATACAAACGCGGCGAAGAAACTTTTCGCTTTGTCAGGCATTACAAAATAAACAACGTTCAAAACAGTAAAGGCGGCTATGCCCGCTATGACTATTATTGGCAGAATATCGGTGATTGAGAACCATAGCTCTTGAGCGTTGCCAAAATACAAATCGCCCGGACCAAAAATAAAGAAGGTGAAAACCAGCAATAATGCCGCCAGCAGGAATGTCCCTTGATTTTTAGCTGCGTTAAATATGTTTGATTTATTTGCCATTTTTCGCTTCCTTTTCTTCATATAAAACAGGCTGCCTATTCGTATACGAATTCTCCCCGCTCTTGAAACGTTTAATCGCTTCTTTATAGAAATCAAGACTGTTTTTAGTCATAATCTCATTTGTAAAATACTTTTTATATCTTGCATATCCTTTTTGCCCTAATTCTTCCCGCAATTCTTTATTGTCTATTAATAATTTTATTTTTTCATATAATTGTCCGCTGTTCTCCGGTTCTATAGCATACCCTGTTTCCCCGTCAACAACTATTTCCTTCATTCCGCCGGCGCCGGCGCATATCACCGGTTTCCCGGCGCTCATCGCTTCCACTAAAATTATCCCAAAAGATTCGTACAGGGAAGGCGCGATGAATATATCACATTCTTTGTATTTCATTATTTTAACTTCATCGCTCGCTTCGCCCAAAAAACGCGCCCGGTTATACCACGGCTCATTTTCATATTTATTTCTAAAATACGCTTCAAATGTATCATTGAGCATAGCGTCTCTGATTCCCGTATTGCCGATGAATTCCATTATAACATTTTTATTTTCCATCAATATCCGGGGGAGAACCTCAAAGATAGTATGCACCCCTTTTCTTCTTTCAAGCCTGCCGACAAAAAGCAGTCTTGTATATCCATCGTTCTTTTTCAACGCCGCCGCCGGAACTTCTTTCACGCCAAGATATATTTTTTTGCATAACTTTGCTGACAAGTCTATGTCATATAAATCTTCTATGGTATGTTTGATGCCGTCGCTTATACTGATTATTCCAAAAGCGTTGTCTATCATTTCTCTTTCAAATTCCGCGTATAATTTATAATCTTCATTAAATGTCCAGCCCTGCGCTTCAATATTTTTCAGAAGCGGGGTTTGCAACCTAATTAATATGGGGACGATATCCTTTAATAAATGACTTGCCACTCCCGCTTCCCAATCCCAAAGAGCGCTTTCAACGACATCAAAATAATTTATCAAGTTTAAATGTGAGATTATTTTATATACATTATATGAGTAATTTAGACAGGTATAGGCGGCGGGAAAGTCTTCTTCAATTAAGATGGGCAATGTTATATTATTGCCAACCGCATGAAAGAAAATCCCATCCTGCGACCAATTCATATTCTCATTTCCTTGCGTTACAACATGCACTACGTGCCCCGCTTTTACATATCCCACGGCCAATTCGTGTGTATGTTTTGCGGTGCCGCCGACAGGTTTTAAAATGTTGTCTTTACATACCATGCAAATAGTCAATACAGGCTCTTTTAAAGATGGATCAAACGGGAAAAAATCATTTCTATTCGTAAAAGAATAGCGCAACTGCCGGTCTTGTTTTTTACAATCCTCATACCCCCGGGCAAAAGCTAAATGACACGTTTTGACATATTCGTCATATTCATCTTTTGTAAGACAATTATTATTAAACCATCGCTCAAAACGGGTTAAGTACGCTTCTTTAATCTTAAAGATATTTTCTTCTCTTTCCGCCGGTTCAGCCCTCCCCCCCCCTGAATTTTTCCAAGCAAACCAGACGCTGTTTTTTATGATTGGACGCCAATTATAATGATATGGGTCGTATGTATCTTTACGGATATGGCTTTTCGCAAACTCATGATAAACGTACGCTCTTGGATGATACATAATTTTATAGCCAGCCTTTATAATCCGTACGCATAAATCCGATTCGTCCAAGTAATAGTCGATATACTCGTCAAAACCTCCAACTTCCAGTATTATTTTTTTGAGAAAACAAGAATTTGTCCCCATTATATAATTAAACAGCCTTCCTGTAGGATTATTATAATCTACAGAAGCGTTCTCAGAGAATGCATTCCCCCATCCCCATATATCAACATACCCTCTATTAAATTGGACATTCCCGTCAGGACCAAACACTTTCCCTCCAACGCCCCCAACTCCGTCCTCAAACAATGAAAGAATGTCGTCCAACCAGTATTTATCGGGAATAGCGTCGTCATCAATAAACGCTATTATTTCCCCCGCGCTTAATTCTATTCCTATATTTCTTGAGATGGATAAATTCGTTTGGCTATTGGCGCCTGTCTTTATTTTTCCTTCATATCTTGCCAGCACGTCTCTGGTGTTATCCGTAGAAGGCCCATTTACAACGACGACTTCAAAATTTTTGTATGCAAGATTCTTTAAAGAATTTAATGTTCTGTTTAGCTGATGCGCCCTGTTATAGGTGCATATAACTATTGAAACGGTTTTATTCATTTAGGCGTTCTCCCATTCTTTTATCAATTCTTTCAATCTTTCTTTAATATTCTCCTTCGAGAATGTTGTTATCCATTTGTTTTGCGCGGAAATAATGCTGTCTCTTACGGATTCGTTCGACAATATGACATGGCATAACTTAGCCAACTGCTCATAATCTTTATGTTTTACCAAAACGCCCGCGCTTCCCATAGTCGAAGAAATGGCTCCCGCATCATACGCTATTGTAGGAAGCTGCATATACATGCTTTCCAGCAAAGGCGCGCAAAACCCCTCATGCTCGCTCATGCAAATAAAGATATCGGCGGCTGCGTAAAAGCCGCAAACCATGCCGTCGCTTACCTTCCCTTCAAATGAAATATATTCTTTCAACCCAAGCGACGCCACATAATTTGTTAGTTCATGGAAATATTCACCAGCGTATTGATAGTTGCCTACAAGGAAAAGCCTGCTGTTCTTGTTTATATTAGTATGATAATAATTGAAAATATTAATCACATCTTTATGCTTCTTGTTTGCGGCTATACGCCCTACAAAAAGGAATGTAACGCGCTCATTCCTCAACCTTGCCTTCTTCTCCGCTTTGTAATGGGACAAATTGTCAAAATTTATATAAAGCGGCAAGACGCTGATCTCTTTGCGTACGCCTAATTTTATTAAATCGTTTTTATTAAATTCAGAATCCGCCGCGAAATAGTCATACTGTCCGTGTTTTATTTTTAATTGCTCGAGCCCGCTGGATGTCAGCTTCTTTTCATACTCCGTATTGAAATACTCAGGAGGCGTAATGTTATGATATATCAAAACTTTTTTGCATTTTTGAGAGAAAATTTTCGTCAATACGCAACTGTCTCCACAATAATGATATAATAATATATCATCTTCATCCGCAGACAACTCGGAAATGTCTCTTCTATAGGATTCCATAGATTCATGCGCATATTTTGTATATATGGCTGTTTGAAAACCCATTTCATTCAACAACTTGTCTTTGCCAAGAAGGTCGCCGCTAACCGCATCGCCGTAATCCAACGCATCCATCACCTGTATAATTTTCATAAATCATTCCTTTATGTATAACTTTATTTTCCGCCTGTCATTCTGGACACTCTCTATTCAATTCATGAATAAATATATCTAAAGACTTTATGGTTTCCTCGTGTATTCTTCGAACTGACTTTGTAAATACATCTTTATTTTTCTTGATTTCTTGCTTGTTCTGATCTGACAAACGACTTAATTCATCTATTTTCTTAATCAACAATGTGTTCAACAAAAAACTTTCACGCGCATAAGAAAACACCGAGTTATTAAACAAAGCCTGCCGCTCTGCCACCGGATCAACATACCATCTTATCAATTTTCTAATTATTCTTTTAAAGAATATTATTGGTTTATTAAAATGCTTCCGATTCGGCGCGATAACTTTATTTGCGCAATTATCTTTCAGATTTCGCATGTCTTCAATAAAAAGCTCCAGTTTTTTGTCATCATCATACTTTATATTTTCATCGTACATTGCTTCCATATCATTAGTCTGTAAGAAGCTTTGTATTATCAGCGCCTCCAATCCAGATCTCGCTTTTTCGTTATGAAGAAGGCGCATTTCACATTCTTTCAGACGTTTTTCACTCTGCGCCAATAAATTCTCCAGCTCAACCCGACTATCTTCTCTATATTGCCGCTCTTCTTCCAACTTTTTCCAATTCTCATCTTCAATTAGTTTTTTTATTTCTTCTGTTATCAATATATCTTGATTAACAAGAAAACATCTTTCTTTATTTTCTATTTGTTCTAAAATATTTCTTGCGGAAAACGGGCTTTTCATAATATCCTTCCTCTATAATCTTATAGTTTTCTTGTATTTATCAATTTTATATTAATTCTAAGGAATCAAACGATTTCATTTCAACCAAACATTCTTTTAACATCTTTACGCTCCGCGCAACCCGCGCCTCAAGCTCGCCCCGCGCCTCCTCGCTCCGCGCAACCCGCGCCTCAAGCTTTGCAATGTCCCATGTGAACTCTTTCAATTTGTATGAATTCTGTTCTACAGCAATCAAATGCTGGTCAATCTGATTTATTCTAACAACTTCTTCAAAAGGCGTATTAAATCGTCCGAGGTAAATATCACTCACGCTTTTATCATTGGCCTTATCAAGCAAAGAAGGGAAAATGTCAAAGCAAGGCAAGAATTTGTATTCGCTGTTTTTTGTTGCAGGATTTATTTTTCGTACATACGTCACTTCCAGCACTGTAGGCAGAAAGCATATATCTTTAAGAGAAGATATATAATTTTGATTGTTTGAGCGCACTGAATCAACCGGTATGGCCGGCGCGTAATTGTTTCCATGCACATGGATGGCTTGATGGGTTCTGTTTAATTTCTCCAATATTTCAATTTGTTGCAAGAAATCAGCCCCCTGAACCGCTATGCCGTGAAATTCAACAATCATCTGTTCAAACTGCGTTATATCTTCTTCATCAATATATTGAAACACCTCCCATTCGCTTCCTTCAATGTCCATTTGTAAAATAATGTCTTTATATTTATGACGATGCTCCGCAATAATCTCTTTAACAGTTTTCTCATTCGCATTATGCTTGTCTATTCCACAAATATTACATTTATGGAAGTGCAACAAAGGATATTCATGAGAAGGATCATCCACCGTTCCGTCATATTGGTAGACTTGATACCCTCTCTGAGACATCTGCAAGTCCCATAGGTATTCATCCGCAACTCCAAAGCTATATGCAATGCCGGAATTATCAGAATATATTTTAGGCTCCAGCATAATGTAGCCGCCGTCGCGCTCTGCTCCGATGCGTGTTTTATTATATCCGTCAACGTCTTTCGGCTCAATCGCTTTAAACAACCGCGCAATATTTTCTCTGTAATCAGGACAAATTTCTGATATGCTGTATCCCTCAATAAATGTAATTGAGAATAATTGTAACGCTAAATCTCTATCATCATCGCTCGATCCTTCTTTTGCTGGATTATAAGCGACGTCCGTAACTATATCAATTTTATAATAGCCGACGTCATGACTAATAAGCTTGTTTTCAGATAGATTGACAATCAATTTTCTACGCTTGCCGTTAGTTAGTATGAGGGTATATACAAGAATGTCATTTATAAAAAATTTAACTTTAACCGGTGTAGAAAATTGTATTCTGTCATAGAATGAAGCGCTATAATCAATCACCATATTTCTAGAGGTCTTGTCGCTGCATTTAAGATAAATGGCGGCTTTGGGAGAAATCCAACAAAAATAATCTCCTTCCATCTCTTCAACGCCGTATATGCCGGTTGTAAAAGCGCTAAGATCAGGCAAGGGCTTTGTATGCAAATCAAAATTTTCAAACAAAATTTCCATATAATAAAAATCCTTTATATCTGTCTCGACGCCGCCTCAAAACCAACCAGAACGAACGTCCGCATTTCAAAACAGCATCCATCTTACTTACATTTTTTAGTCTAACGCAACATTATTCTTGATTTAAGAGAGTATTTTAATATTGCGTTGAAGTATTTTAACGCTCTTTCATTTTCTGAGACGGGCGATATGTTTCTGCTTTTTCTGGAGACCTCAATATTTCTAACCGCCAATCCCAGCAGCCTGCTGTCGCCGCTGTTTTCATAGTCGCATGGGCGCCAAAGTTTATTGACAAGCAATTCTATTTCAATCAACTCGGCGTCCGGGATTTTATCAATTTCTATTCTTTGCATTCCCGTGTCTTTTATCTCAAGATTATAAGAGATCCGCTTATTGACGGCGACAGAGCATGAGACAGGATCGGCCGCGCTTCCAGGGTAAGAATTAATCAATCCCAACGCGACGCTTTGCAGGTCTTTATATTGGTTGTTCACATAGATGCAAGATGTTGGGGAGCAGCTCCATTTCCAAAGATCCGGAAAATTCCTCTCGTTGCCCAGCCATCCCGCGCCGATGAACACATCGTCAGATATTACCGTCATATCTTTGCAGCCTTCTGAAATGACGCCGCCTTCCCTTGTTCGTGAAACGGTTATATTTGTAAGCGCAAGACCCAGCAGCCTGTGATCTCCGTCAGCGCCTCCGCAATCGCTTGGCCGCCAGAGTTTGTCAACGTATACTTCTATCTCTATCAGATTAGACGCTGGAATTTTGCCTAGCTCAATTCTTTGCGCGCCGGTATCATGCATTTCGGCGTCAAAGATATATTCTTTATTAAGAAAAACACAGAAGGAAATAGGATCGTTTCCGCTGCGGGGATAAGAATTGCTCAATTCCAATGTTATATTCCGCACATTCCGCCATTGATTGTTTACATAAATGTACGACACCGGATGGGACATCCATTTCCACAACTCTGAAGAGTCCCTCTCGTTTTGGGACCACCCGGAGCCGATAAACACGTCGTCAGATACCGAAGTCACCAACTTATTGTTTTCCATCTGAATTGCATCCTCATTCTTTTTTCCAGCAATGTCATTCATATATTCCTCCTTTATTTGACGCCAAACAAAGCTTTGCGCAAGATGCGCCGGGACTCTATTCCTCAAATATCTGGCGATACATCTCAACCGTGGCCCGCGTACTGAAAAAACGTTCAACGACCGCGAGCGGCTTTTTGAATGCGTCAGGGTCATTCAACAGGCGCTCAATACACTCGGCAAGATGACGCCAGTCTCTTTTTCTGCATACCAATCCCATGCCTGTTTTCTGAATAACAGTGCGTACGCCGGGCAAGTCGGAGGCGACAACCGGCGTTCCGCAACGCATCGCTTCAATCTGCACCATGCCGAAGGCTTCCATTGAATTGACGCTCGGCAGAACGAACACATCCAGAGACGAATAAAACCGATCCATATCATGCTCTTTTATTTCTCCGGCGAACTCAACGTCCGGAAGTTTGCAGTCCTCTATATATTTTTTCAATTTCTGAAAAACGCCGCCGCCCGCTACAGATGAATAATTGCCGGCGATAATCAGAGAAATGTCATTTCTCTTTGACGACAGCTCGCGGTACGCCTCAAGCAGAATGTCTATCCCTTTTTCTTCCACTATTCTTCCGCAAAAACCTATCCGCTTTTTGGGATACGCGGCGGTAGGTACGTTATGGTAATTTTTTACCGGCGCGCCGGCTTCAACGAGTTTTTCATGAAAATGCGCCGCGACACGCGAATTATCGGCATAATCAATGGAGGTCGCCATAATGCGCTTCGCCTTTTTAAGGCAGGCATAGTTTGATTTGTCCATGGCGCCGGCAATCAACGCATTGAAAACGTTGGCGGGGAGGTGTATATCACATTGGTATGTCGCGATCAATTTGTCTCTCTCAATAAAAGAAGAAATAATTCCGGACTCCAGCATGGGGAGATGCATATTCACCACATCGGCTTTCTTTGACAGTTTATAAGCCAAGCGTATAAATTGAGGGCTTACCGTTCCCTTGCTGATTTTTGCAATGATTGGAGCGCGTATAACACGGACTCCATTGACAATTTCTTCCGGCGGAAGTTTATTGTGGTTTGCGGTCAAGACAGTCACTTCAAACCCGGTTTTTGTCAACTCCTCGCATAATATCCGCGCATATTCAGATATGCCGCTGACATAAGGGAAATAATAATTGAGAATAACCAATAGTTTTTTCATATCCATGTTTTTAAAGAAATCGCCCAAATCGCGCCGGTCCCGCAATCGATTCCAGAGGCAACCGCCTCATCTTATCGCCTTTCACAACAAATGCGTTTTTGCCGAGATTAAACAACGGCGCGTCAGAGAGCGAATCGGAATACACGCTGTCGACCTCGATGTCAGGGAATTGTTCGCGGAAGCGGCTGGCTTTCTCTTTTCCATAACAGTTTAGAGAATTGAACCTTCCGGTTTTAGGATTGACTTTAGAGGCGATTATGTTTCTGACTTGCAATATTTCCGCAGCCGGCCGCAATAAAAATTCCGGCGACGCGGACACCCATACGTCGTCTTCCGTCTTTTGCTTCAAATACCATTGTTTGATTTTCCGCATTTTCTCATTCCAGAATTCGTCTGCCATACAGTCTATATTGTCAATATAATACAGGAATGAAAAGAATTTTTCTTTGCATTGGGTCTTGGTTTTTATCTTCACAAAATAAAAAAACGCCCACAGCAATTGCGCGGGAATGACCGCCAATATTTTAATATTGCGCGTGAGACAGAATAGATAAAAGTCAAGGGCGCTGTCTCCGTCATAAATTGTTTTGTCAAAATCATATACATTCATTTTTCTTCTTTCGCCGCTTTTGGCGCGATAATGCGCCTGCTCAATCTGAATGTTATAAGAAACATGACGCCGGTGATAATGATCTTTGAGACATATTTATCTATGCCCGCAACATCGACCGTCATAAAAAGCAAAACGCTTTCCGCTCCAAGAATGGCAAAGCGCATTACAAAATACTCAAAGAATTTCCTCGCCCTTTTTTCCCCTGGATCAGCCTTGAAAGTAAACGCCGCGTTAATAAAATACGACG
The DNA here is from genome assembly GCA_031257675.1 of Treponema sp. Lineage (GTDB taxonomy): Bacteria > Spirochaetota > Spirochaetia > Treponematales > Breznakiellaceae > JAIRKH01. The sequence goes on from JAIROG010000104.1 coordinate 11,779, forward strand.
CCGTCACCGCAATCGCGTAGGAAACGAGGTTTGACACAAGGTAATGAAAGCCACAAAATTCATTAAATATATAATAAAGAGTGAAGTTAAATATGGTCATCATTCCGCCGACAAGGCAGAATTTCATAAACTCCGCAAACTTTGATACATAGTTAAAAATAGATTTATTCAAAAGCATATAACCGGGCTTGCGCTTCGGCCTCAAACGGACTTCCAAAACAAGGCGCCCGCCACAATGGCAACGTACAACAAACCGAGCGACATCAAAGGCTTGTCGCCGTACACAACTTCCACAGGGTCTCCGTCAGAGCCGTTTTCAATCAACTGACTGTATCTCATCACTAAAACAATCAAACACGGGACTGACGCCATCAACAACGCGGAGTTCATCTCCTTGCACCAGAGAGAGTAAAACGTGATTGCGCAAGCCAAACATACGTACATGAAACGGTCTAAAAACTGATAATTATAAAAACGCAAGACTTCGCGGGAGGACGAATCGCCGGCGTCAATCTCGCCTCGTCTCTTTCCGCACCCCAAATAAAACGACATGGTGATGAGCGTAAGAAAAAGCCATGAAGAAATAGTAATGCCTGCGGCTATGGCTCCATAATAAACGCGCAACACATAAAACACAGCAATCAGTACAATATCAACAATGGCTATTTTTTTCAAAATCCTGCTGTAAAGAACATTTAACGCCAGATATGCGATCCAGATGGACAAAGCGTATGTATTGGTTATGCCTATAAACATGCAGGCGGAGCCTGTAAGACACACGCAGGCGGCTGTCAGCGCCTGCCATGTTTTTATCCGCCCGCTCGCCAAAGGACGCTCTTTTTTGACCGGATGCTTCCGGTCGCTTTCTATGTCAAACAGATCGTTTATCACATAAATAAAAGACGTCAATAAACAAAAAGAACAAAAAGCCAATACGCTTTGAGTTATTATAGAAGCGGTGAAATTACGGTTAAATACAACTGGAATAAAAACAATGCCGTTTTTTATCCAGTGCTTCGCCCGTATCAGCTTAATATATTGCAAGACTTTTTTCATGGCTTTCAGCTTTGCAATTACCGCTGATTTACTGAGAAATGAGAAATACGGAAGCCGAAACGCCTTGTATCGCCGGTGTCGATCAATGTGGCGGGCTGATCCGTTGTTATCGTCAGTTCAACGCTTTCCCCCGCAGGAATAACAAATTCGTTTGTTTGTATTACCGATCCCGTCTCTCCAAACCCTATCTCTTCTCCGTTTAAAAGAACATGTATGGTCTTTTTTATTCCGCCGGGCGCGTCTCCCGCCTGAAATGAGACCGAATAAGATTTATTCTCTTTCAAGACGCCGCCGATGCTGACAACTTGCCGGCTGTCTCCGTCTGTCCACCGGAAAGGAACGAGTTCCTGAGTTTCAAGATGATAAAAGCCGGAAATAAAATCTACTAGAGGGAGTTCCGTCGTTTTCTTTACTAATTGATACCGCGAGCCGCGCCATAGCGTTTCAACCTCAAAAGGCGCCAGCCCCGCATGTTGTATGTCATATTCTGTTATCGCATCAGTCATAAACGAACCTAGATAACTAGTGTTGTTATTACGTATCGCCACCGCATGATTGCGCAAAGCGTACAAAGCGCCTCCTGTTATGGGATACCCCTCCAAAGACAATCCAATGGTACTTTCCGGGGGAACTAAAGCGTTCACCGCGGAGCCAAGATCAACAACCTCTTTATCATAGAAAAAGAACGGACGCCTTAAATCCGCATAAAGCTGCATTAGATTTAAAGACAACAAAGCGACAATAAACATTTTTTCTATAATAAATTTAATTTTATTGTCATATCCCCGCGATTCAAAACAATAAAAAATCATAATTATCGTAAAAGGGGACAACATCAGCAATTGCTTGTATTCTCCATACGTAAAATGTTTCAATCTGAAATAAAGCGTTGTCAATAAAAGCGCGGCGTACATTCCCGCCCACATGTATCTTCTATTGTCATTGCATTTAATTAGCGTTTTAATTGTCAATAGAACAAGCGCGACAAACAATACAGGAACGATTATATTATACACATTTGACAACATCCCAATTATTTCATTGTTATTTCTAAACACTTTCGACAAAAATCCCCCCCCCCCTGCCGCGGGCGTTCCGCTTATGCCAAATATAAACGAGACAGCCTGTGAGAAACTTATCTCACGTCCGCTCCACGGGTCTATATTTTTAAATGTATCTTTCGCAACCCTTGTAAATATTGAAAAATTAAACCGCAACGCAAGAAAAAAACCTACGGGATTGCATACAGCCGACAGCAAACCGGCCTTAACCGCCGTCACACACGGCTTCAAATTTTTTTTAACGATCATCGCGGCGGCCACAACGATCGCCGTCAATACCAGTACATGCAGCGCGTATTCACAATAAACGCTTAAAACTCCGCTTAAACAAAAAGATGTAAAAAGAAGCGTTTTTTCTTCTTCTTCAAAAATTAATTTGATTAAAAAAGCGGCGAACGCTAAAAGACATGCGCCGCCCAGTATCTGAGGAGTATATTGCATATACACCATGTGGAATTGAACGGAGCTAAACCCAACCAAAACCAGCGCATAGCCGCAGGATTTCTCGCTCATTTTAAGCCCGAATCCGGCCAATCCGTATGCGGCGAGAGACAACATAAGCGCGAATAATACGCTTATTGACGAAAATGTTTGATGCGGCTCAAGTCCGAACAATCCAGTCCATAACGCTCCGAAAAAGTCAACTCCCAGCCTGGTTTTATTAGCGTTCACCATCATGTCAGTCAACGCGTTCCACGGGCGCCGGGCGTCAAACGTTATTGGGTCCAAGATAGTGTGATTTTGATACCATTCCATTGTTGACAGGTAATAAGTTATATCGTTGTTATCTAGTTGTATTGACAGCAACTCTCCTTGCAAAATAGCCGGAAAAGATAACACAAGCGGTATAGCGACGATACAGAATGTTATAATCTTTGACTTGCTGATAGTTCGGAAACATTCCGCGATATATTCCCTGCTATAAAAACAGCTCCCGACGACAAGCGCAATCACAAACAGCGCGCCGGCTTGCTTCATAGTCAGAAACAACGAACATATTTGCGCAAAACATATTGTCCCGACGGCGCCGGCGAGCGGTACGATGCAAACAAAGCTCATGTCGCAAACGAATCTTTTTTCCACACGGAACGCTTTGCACAGCCCCGCTCCGATGACAAAATTTATGAGCAATAACACCCATATAAATAACGGCGCGATCATTTCCCCTCTCCCGCAATCATTGCTATAGCTTCATCGAACTTGCGCATGATGTCGTCCCACTGGTAGCGCTCCTCAACATACTTCTTCGCGTTGGCTTGCATGCAACGGTATTCCGCGTCATGGCTCGTCAGGTAATTCAGGATGCCTTCAAACTCAAAATAATTTTTATAATACAAGCCCGCGCCGCTTTTTTTGCAATGCCCGGCCAACACTTCGCATTGCCCGTTCACAATGATGGGCGTTCCCAGCGACAGGGACTCAAGCACGGATATCGACAAGCTCTCAAACCGTGACGGCAGGCAACTCGCTTTGGCTCCGGCCAGCCCGTTGAACTTGTCCTCTTCGGACACAAAGCCCAAGCTCAACACATCCTTGTGTTTAGGCAACTTCACGCCGCTTTTCCCCATAAGAACCAATTTCAGATTGTTATTGTTTCTTTTTTTATATTCCATAAAATAATTTATTAATATCCCGCAGCCTTTTGCCGGATCTATGCGCCCCACATATATAATATACTCATCCTCAACATTATATTTCTTTCTAAACGCTTCGCTTGAAATATGACCAAGTTTGTCCACTCCCACCCCGGCCACCGTAAACGGGGTGTATTCATTATGAAACAAGGCGTGTACAAACTCCCGCTCTTCCTCAGTCAGAAAGACAAACGACTGCGGCGGCTTGTAAGCGGGGTCGGCCCCGAACATTCTTTTAAACACCGGATAATATATCATCGGCTCGTTATGCGCCGTGGGTATCATTATCGCTTTGTCCGCCACAAGCGGCAACGTCCTCACCGCCGTGTAATACAGATACGTCACCACGATAAAAACGTCGTACTCACGCTGGCGTTTCGCCACATACTCCACAAGACCCGGCGCGAAAGGACCCTGCAAATCCACCCACTTTTCATATTCATTCAACGCTATATCCCCGCTTTTTCTTTTTTGGATGATATAGCCGTGCAATTCGTGGAATTTATTATTACGTTCTTTTTTCGACCGGAAGCGCCTGACCGTCACCCCGTTTATCTCTTCCACGCCGGGCTTATAATAATTTTTCCAGCTATTATAATCCAACGCGCATGTCGTCAACACATCCACCGCGTATTTTCCGCTCTTCGCCAGCCGCTCCGCTATGAGCCGCGTGTAACACTCGCTGCCGCCGTTTATCTCCAGCCCATACCGCTGGTTAACCATCGCTATTTTTACCACCCCCCCCCCCCCCCGACAAAGCCTTGTATATACGTTTCAAACAGGCGCGACACTTTCTCATGGCTGAAATCCTTCAGCCGCTCCCGCTGCCCCGCGATCACCGCATCCCGAAGATCTTTATCCTCCAGAATCTTTCCTATCATCAGCGCCGCGACCAGCGGATCGTTGTCCTCCAGCAGGACGCCGGCGCCGCCGAGCGTCTCTCCCACCGCGCACGGCGAATCATACGCGACAATGGGCTTGTCAAAATGCATCGCCTCAACCAAAGGGACGCAGAACCCCTCGTGTTCGCTCATGCACAGAAACGCGTCGGACAATTTGTAATACGCGATGACTTCGTCAAACGGTATATGTCCGGTGAACACAACGTCAGTCAATCGCAAATCCTTGACGTATGCCATCAGTCGCCGGTAATACACGTCCTCATCTGAATACGAGCCAACCAAGAACAACCGCGAGCTTTTGTTTACATATTTTTGATACTGGCAAAATGTTTTTATCACGTTCTCAATCCGCTTGTTCGGGACGATGCGCCCGGCGAACAGCAGGTTCGTTTTGCCGTCCAGAAATTTTCTGACAACCTTCGCGTCAGGCGGCCTCGCATACTCCTCAAAAGGGATGAGAATGGGCAGCACGTCTATGGGGCAGGCGTATCCCATCTTCTCCAAATCCCTCTTGTTAAACTCGGAGACCGCAAGGCAATAATCCGCTTTATCCGCCAGATGTTCGGCCTCAGCCAGCCCGTCTTTGCACAACCGGTACAGTGTATTGCTATACCCCCAGAAGAATTCAGGCGGCGTGATGTTGTGATACACAACGATTTTCCGGCATTCAAGGCGTGAGAAGAAATATGTTATTGGACAACTTATAGATAGATGATATATAACGATATCTTCGCTTTTCAGCTTCGGCATGCCTTTATAATGCGCGAACGTCTTTTCCAAGCCGTCGCCGCGGACATGCCCGTAAAACACGCCCGCCGCGTATCCCAGCTTCTTCAGGAGGGCATGCAGCGCGAGGACGTCGTTTCCTATGGCGTCGCCGCGGCTCAGCGCGGGAACCAGTTGGAATATCCTCATAGCCCTCCCCTTTTTTCAAGCGCGCGCAACCTTTCTTGCAACACGTTCTGCTCTTCCCTCAGCTCGCGCACTTCCGCTTCCAACGATTTTTGCATCCTATCGTGGTTTCTCGCCGCGCCTTTCGTTTCGTTTTCTATATATTTTTTTAAGAACAACTCCAAATCAGCGATCCGCGACTCAACGCGGGCGTTCGCGTCCATAAAATCTTTTATCTTTACTATTATTCTGACTACTGATGCGTTGAACAGCCGCTGTTCAAACACAATCGGCTCCAGCAGAAAATGCATGAGCTTCCTCACGCACCGCTTGACAAATACAGAGAGCGGATTCCCTCTCAACGGCTCGTACAGCACTATTTCCCAATGTTTGTACAGATTCTCAATGTCCTGCCACACGTCCGCAGGCGCGAACAAATCCACCCCGCTGAAAACGGACGCGAAATCATTGTCAAAAGAGACGTCAAAGCCCGGCATGTCATTCTCATACCCTTTTTCTTTGATCTCTTTTCTTATGTCCGCCAAAATCTTTTCTATGTCTATCGCCGCCGCTTCCATTCTTTCCTCCTTGTTTCAACATTGTTTGCAACGCCGCTTTCGCCCTCTTGAAAACCCCGCGCTTTTTATCTCAACGCCCGCTCCTCAACCCTCGCTCATCGCTTTTCGCAAAAACCACTCGTATATTTCTTGCAACGTCCGTTCCAAGGGTATCTCGGCTTTCCATCCGGTCTCCCTTTGTATTTTCCCTATGTCCGCGCATATCACAGGCGCGTCCACGGGACGCAACCTTTTCTCGTCCACTTTCACGCCCATCTCTTTCCCGCTTGCCTTTATCACCGCATCCGCAATCTCCCTGATCGCCACAGCCCGCCCGCTCCCAACATTGTACGTCTCGCCGGACTTTCCCTTTTCTCCCAGCAACCTATACGAGCGAACCACGTCCCTCACGTCGGTGAAGTCCCGCCTCACGTCCATGTTCCCCACGTTTATCGCCCCTTCACGCTTCCCCGCCGCTATCTCAGCGGCCTGTTCGCACAAGTCCGCCGCCACAAAACGCGCCGGCTGCCCCACCCCTATGTGGTTGAATGACCGCGTCATCACAATGTCCATCCCATACGACGCCGCGTACAGCCTCCCCAGTTGGTTCTGCGCGCTCTTCGTCACCGCATAGACGCTTTGCGGCTTCGCCTCCAGCGTCTCTTTTATCGGGCAATCCTCCTCCCTCACGTTCCCGTACTCTTCTCCCGACCCTATCAACACCACCCGTACGCCCACTCCGCTCTTCCTCGCCGCCTCAAGCACATTGACGCTTCCTTTTATGTTCACCTCCACCGTCAACGCTGGCTTCTCCCACGACAGCGCCACAGAACTCTGCGCAACCAAATGGTACACTATGTCCGGCTTCACCCGCTCCATCACGCCGCGCACCGCGTCTTCGTCCAGTATGTCAACGTCAAACGCCCCGCAACAGGCGCGGGACACGCGCTCGCCGCGCAACTTCGTCGCCGCCACCTCCCACCCGCAACGGACGGACAATTCTTCTATGAGATGCCCGCCCACAAATCCGGCCGCGCCCACTATCAACGCTTTCATCGCCCTTTCGCCGCCAGCTCCCTCCGAGCCAGCTCCTCATCGTTAGCCACCATCCGCCTCACCATCTCCTCAAACGGCGTCTCCCGCATCCACCCCAGCTTGGACTCCGCCTTCGCCGGGTTCCCCAGCAACAGGTCCACTTCCGCGGGACGGAAAAGCGCCGGATTCACCCGCACCCTTGTCTCCCCCGTCTCCGCATCAACCCCCGTCTCGTTGATTCCGCTTCCTCTCCACTCTATCTCCATTCCCGCGCACTTAAACGCCGTCTCCGCAAACTCCCTCACACTCCGCGTCTCGCCCGTCGCTATGACGTAATCATCCGCCTTCTCCTGCCGCAACATCAGCCGCATCGCCTTCACATAATCTCGCGCATACCCCCAATCCCGCTTCGCCTCCAAGTTCCCCAATTCAACGCGCTCTTGCAACCCCGCCTTGACGCGGGCCGCCCCGCTTGTTATTTTCCGCGTCACAAACTCCTTCCCGCGCCTCTCGCTCTCGTGGTTGAACAGTATCCCGGAACACGCGTACATTCCGTAACTCTCCCTGTAGTTTTTCGTTATCCAATGCCCATACAGCTTCGCGACGCCATACGGGCTCCGCGGATAAAACGGCGTCCCCTCTGTCTGCGGCGTTTCCCGCACAAGCCCGAACATCTCAGACGTCGACGCCTGGTAGAATCGCGCCTCCGGCGCCGCTATCCTTATCGCCTCCAGCAGGTTCGTCACTCCAAGCGCGTCTATGTCCGCGGTGGTTATCGGCTGCTCCCAGCTCGTCGCCACAAACGACTGCGCCGCGAGGTTGTACACCTCGTCCGGCCGGGACGCCTTCACCGCCGCTATCAACGACACCACATCCGTCATGTCCGCGTATATAAATGTGAGCCTTTCTTTTATGTGATCAACGTTCCCGTAGTCTATGACGCTCTTCCTCCGCCATATCCCGTACACCTCATACCCTTCCTCCAGCAACAACTCCGCCAGATACGACCCGTCCTGTCCGGTTATCCCTGTTATCAACGCTCTTTTCATCCTACATTCCTTTATCTTCCGCCGGAGCGCCCCATGAGCGTCCCGTTATACGCTCTATCGCCCGCCTCCCGGCGGCTCTGCCATACTCCCATCCGCCAGCCTCATCATATACGCCGCTGATATTTCGCGTCAGGCCTCGCCCGGTACCGCCGCCAGTCATACACGAACCGCGCCCTCCCTATCTTCACAAGCTCGCAATCCACAACGCGCGCTCTCCCGATTCGCAAACTTCATGGCCCGGACCGCCCGGTCGCCGCCACCGGCTTCCCCAGCGGCGAAAGCCCTCCGCCATCGACAGCCCGCACCCCTCGGCGCAACGCAACGACACAAACGCGTCCGCAACGCGAGCGAGCGGACAACGCCGCCGACCAAGCCCGGACTCGGAGTTGAACAGCCCTCTGAGGCTCATCTCCTTCCCGCCCTCGCCCCCTTGCATAGCCGCCGCGCCTCGCCCGGCTCACCAGCAGGTCGCGCCGCGGCCGCTGGAGCGCCTCCCGCCCAACGGCGGAACCAGCTTCTCGCGCGCCTCGTAAACCTTTCCCATCACCCCTCTCTGAAGCCGGCAGAATCCCCTTATCGTTAGTAAAATTCTCTCTTTTATCTCTAAAATCCACAAGCCTTCATTTACGCATCGCTCATGGAAGCCTCATAAGCGGAGCAGACTTCTTCAACGCCGCCCGCCATCACCATGACGCCTTTTTTCAACCAGAGCGCCCTTTCGCATAGATGGCGGATGCTCGTGCCGTCATGGGAAACGTACAGCAATGTTGTGCCGCCCGCAAGCATCTCTTTCATGCGTTTCTCACACTTTTTCTGAAAAGCTATGTCACCCACAGCAAGCACTTCGTCAACTATCAAAATGTCAGGCTTCACCAGCGTTGAAAGCGCGAACGCCAAGCGGGCGTACATCCCCGATGAATAATTTTTAAGCGGCATCTGCATAAACCCGTCAAGCTCGGCGAAAGCGACAATTTCATCCCGGCGCTCCAGCATGAACTTTTTGCCGTGGCCTAAAAGGGCGCCGCCCAACACAATGTTTTCTTCCGCAGTCAAATCGCCGTCTAAACCGGCGCCTAATTCAATAAGCGGCGCTATGCTTCCGTTTACTGTAATGGAACCGGCGTCGGGATCGAGTATTCTACAGATTAATTTTAACAAGCTCGATTTGCCGGAGCCGTTGGCTCCTATTATCGCCAAGGATTCGCCTTGATTCATCTCAAAGCTGATGTCGCGCAACGCCCAGAATTCATGGAAATAGAGTTCTCTTTTTACAAGTTTTATAATATATTCTTTCAGGCTGTCCGTCTTTTCAGAGGCTATATTAAAACGAATCCCTACATTTTCAACTTTAATGATCGGCTTGCTCAAGAAACACCCTCAAATATACAACACAAACTTTCTTTTTGTGATGGAAAAAGACCATAACCCAAGGACAAGCGTTGCAACCGCCATAAGGGCGCCTGATGCAATGCTGCCCACGCCCACCGGTTTCGCCCACAATCCAAAGCTGCGGAACATGTCAATGTAAATGAACATAGGGTTAAACTGTCTGACGCCGGACTGGAGGGGTTCAGGCAACAGGGTCACCGGGTAGAATATCGGAGTAAGATACAACCAGATGGTACTGAAAATCCCCCACAAATACTGGGTGTCTCTAAAAAACACCGCAGATTGAGCCAGCAACAATCCAAGTCCAAGACAAAACACATATAACTCAACAACCGGGACGATTATCAACACAATGCGCCACGTCAAGGGGCTGCGTGTTATCATAACGACCAAAACGAGCGCGATTAGCGAAAAAAACAGATTCACCAGTTCGCTCGTAACAGCTGAAACGGTGAATATGTATTTTGGCACAAACGTCTTTTTTAAAAGGGCCGCGTTTCCAACAATCGAAAAAATGGACCGCGACACCGCGTTTGACATAAACGAAAACATTATGTTGCCTATCAGAAGATACACCGCAAAGTTGTCAATGTTCCACTTGAACATCTCGGAGAACACTATATACATCACCATCATCGTAAGAAGAGGGTTCAGTACGCTCCACAAATATCCCAGCACACTGCGCCGGTACTTGAGTTTTATATCCCTGACAACAAGTTGAAAAAAAAGTTCTCTATAACTAAAAAAGAAATTAAAACGCGCTATGATCGCCTTTAACAAATTCGTATCCTTCGTCGCCTTCAAAACAAATGTCTTCGGCAAATTTTCAACTTCTTTACTTCGCTTCTTCAATAAGATCAAAAGACAGCCATACCGTACACGGTATCTTTTCAGACACAATCTGAATTGCGGCGCATTTCTGCCGTCTATTTACTTTTATAATTTTTCCTTCATATTCTTTCAGAGGTCCGCTTATTATTTTAATCTTCGTCCCTTCCTGAACAACTTTTGACGTTTCAATGACGCCGTTGCGCCGCTGAAGCCAGCGGGCAAACTCCAAATCCCCGCCGCGCAGTCGCATATTGCCGTCTCCGTATCGCAACGGACGGCTGATATACCGAAAATGGATTAACGCATCCCATGCGGGCGATTTATCGCTTGCCATGAAAACATATCCTGGCAACAAGGAACGAAATTCTTTGCATCGCTTCCCATGTTTTACAACATGCCGTTCCGCAATGGCTGAAATCACCTCGTAACCGGATTGTTTAATGAAATCCTCCACCGTACGCTCATGTCCTGAAAAGCAGGCGAGACAGTACACGAATTCCCCGGTACTTTTCATATTAAACGCTCCGTCAAGATTTTACTTGAAAACCTGAGTTGCTATACATTGGATTAGCCGTCCGCCGTTGCGGATCAAGCGACCCGTTTTCAGGGAGCCATACGTACGGCCAACCGTACACACGCCTATTTCCCTATGCAATGATAGGAATTATTATATCACATCATAAAAAAAAGATCAATAGCGCCGCTCATTTTCTTCGCATCCAACGCTTTTGCGATACCGCGTCCATATCATAGTACTGATACCGCCCAAGACGCCCTCCGAAACGGAACCGAACGCTCCGTATAATTCACGACGGCGGCGCCCGGACAGTTCTCTTCGGCAAAGTCTCAAAGCGCGACGAGCGGCGCTCAAGCGCCCCATAGCGATAACCGAAATGCATCAATAGCCCCGGTATACGCTGTCTTTTCGGCGCCGTTCTTCTTGCTAAACTCAACGTAGTCCGCATTGAGAACCTCGCCGCCTGAAAGCGGCTTTTCAACTATGGGCGTGTAACCGCCCTGCGGGACGCCCTGATACCGGTCGTTGAAGTAGTTGTTGTCATAATAAAGCGCAAAGGAAGCCGCTTGATGATGAAGGCGGGAAGCTCCGTACAATCCGCGCGCCACTGCTTTTCGGCGCGCCCTTTTATGAGCTTCTCGTATATGTCGCGTCCTGCGAGAAACAGCGCCGGCTTCGGCGCGTCGCCTTTTAATAACGGACATCGCTCCCGCCGGGGTCTTGACTCCCCGCATTTTGTTGAACGTGTTCATATTAAACGGCAAATTGTACAACTCATTTTTATAACGCGCAATGGGCGGATGATGCAGTTGTTAAATTCGGCGAATTTGTTTGCGTAATTCCACAGGGTTTTGTCGTTGGCGTGAAAAACGCGCGCTCCGTACTTGCGCGCATTTCCACAAGAAAAAAACTTACAACCCTGCCAAAGAAGATGGAACGGCCGCACAACCGTATTTTTTCGTAAACGTGGCGATAAACGGGAAAATTGCCGGAGAAGGCGGCGGTAAAAGCAAAAAACCGAACAAACTGCCGCAAAGAGGCTTTGAAGTTTATGGGGATAAATTGACGCGGCTGTATTTTTTATCGCCGAATCAATTTTTCTTAATGAAGTTTTTAAGCGCTGAAATGAGAAACAAACTTTTCCGCCGTATTCTCCCAAGAAAACAGCTTTACTCTCTCATAACCTTTCGCAATAAGTTTTTGCCTGTATTCGGAATCATAATACAGTTTTGCGAGTCCGCTCGCAATATCGTCGGCGTTGAGCGGATCGACGAGCAAAGCGGCGTCTCCCGCCACTTCGGGCAACGAAGATACATTCGACGTAATTACCGCCGTTCCGCATGCCATCGCCTCCAGCACAGGCAATCCGAATCCCTCGTAGAGCGCGGCGAAACAAAAAGCAATTGCGCCTTTTATAAGCGGAGCCACATCGTTTTCATCAACATATCCCGTAAATATAATGTTATTTTCAAGCTGCAGCCTCTTTACCGCAGTGAAGATTTCGTCATACAACCAGCCTTTTCCACCCGCTATCACAAGTTTGGGCGCGTTTATTTTGGCGGCTTTTGAAATGAAGCTACTATACGCTTTAATTAGATTGGGAAGGTTCTTTCGAGGTTCTAAAGTCCCGAGATATATAAAGTATTCTCCACTTATTTTGTATTTATTTTTTACGCGCGTTCTTTCTTCATCGGCATTGCCTTTGGAATAAAATTTTTCCGCGTCTACTCCGGAATGCACCGCGTGGACTCGTTTGTCTTTTACAAATGGATAATAATGAAACAGCCTTTCTTTTGTAAAATCCGAAACCGTAATAATTACGTCGGCATATTTAAGCGATTTTCTGAGGAACATTCTTAATGCGGATTTTGTTTTTATATTTACGGTCTCAGGCAAATCCCTGAAAGCCAAATCGTGGATTACGAGTATTTTTTTCCCCGGCACAAACGGAGGCACGTAGTAATTACAAAAGACGTAAACATCGGAGGTTTTTCCAAAAAAAAGGGCGTACGGCAAGGGAAGAATCGGTCTGAGCAATTTATACCAATAGCTCTTAAACCATTTACAAGCGTTCGCCTTGACATTATCCCGCAAAAAGCCTGAAACAAACCTGACATTATCCTCCTTAAGGGTGAAGAAGTCGAGCGTATAGCTGTTATTCGGGTATTTCCTTATAATTTCTTTTATTAAATATTCCGTGTAATAACCGATTCCTGTTTTCTTTTCCGTAAGAATCGAGAGAACGTCAAATGAAACATTCATTTAATTTGCACCTTCGGAACCGCCGCTGTTGATATTGGGAAAGAGCTTTATCGTTTCGCTCTCGATTTCTTCTTTTTTCAGGGTTTGTCCATTGTCCTCAATGTACACCCGCACATGACCGTTCAAAATTGAATGGCTGTTGGAAAAGATCGTCTCATTAAGCATAGACAGGTTCGTTTTAATATAACGCTCCCGTTTATAGAAGCAAATGGCAAGCGCAAGGTTAATGTCCGGCAGGTCTTCATCAACAACAGAACGGTACGCGCCGCCGTACAATTCCGAATCTTCAAACGGCTTGATCGTAAAGGCAAGCGGATCGCACTCGCAATCGGGATAGACAATCTCATATTCACATGGATCCCGCAAAGAAAACGTTTCTTTAGCCAACGTTTTCTCAACAAAACCGCCTTCCAGAGCGCCTTTTAAGCCGCGTTGAACCTGAAATCCGACAAGCGTCGCTTCAGAGCGTCCTCTTGCGGTCAACGCCAAAGAAATCGGTCCGATAACGGTATACTTCTTCCATTTTTCTAGAGCAAAACTATTGTAATACGTTGTAAACGCCGATTCCCCCTGAGCGTTGATGTTCATTTTTTTATTCTGAAGTGTACTTGTCTGCGCCGCAGGCGCGGATATAAAGCGGATATATTGTTTCAGGAAACTGGAGGTTTTGTACTACCATGATTCACCAACGCTTCACAAAGCTCATACACCTTGTCCATCATCCTGTCAAAGCTGTATTCTTCATATACCCGCTGTCTGGCATTCGCCCCCAAGCGGAGGCGGAGTTCGTCATCGTCAATCAAGCGCTGGATAGCGCGGGACAAGGCGTCCGCGTCGTTTACCGGCACGGTTAAGCCGGTTTTTCCATCAACGCTCACCAGAGGCACGCCTGTTGGCAAGTTGGTGTTGACGACAGGCTTGCCATAGAACATGGCTTCCATTTGCGCAAGTCCAAAGGCTTCGACATTGGCGTTGGACGGAAACACAAATATGTCGCAGTCCGCATAAGCGGCTTTCAAATCCTCAAAGGGCAGGTAGCCGAGAAAATGAATTTTTTCCTTCAAGCCTTCCATTTCGACGCGGGCTTTTAACTCGCCTTCCAAAACGCCGGAACCAGCGATGAACAGTTCCGCCCCCCGCACCGTCCGCATCGCCTGAATGATCACTTCAACGCCTTTGTAATACACAAGCCTGCCCACAAAGAGCAATCTTTTATTCTGTTTGTTGAACAATTTGTCCATGAGGTAATTGGCGATGTCCACCTGTTCATAATCAGAGAATTTCAAGCCAAAAGGGATCACCATGCACTTGTCTTTATACGGACCCAAGAAATTCGAGTTGTCTATATGCGCCTGCGTCGCCGCCACAATAACATCCGCCCGGCGCAAAAACCACTCCAAAATTGGTTTTATGACTCTAAGCAGTCTCCGCTGGCTGATAATGTCGCTGTGCCACCACACAACAACTTTTCCCTTGTATCCCGAAAAGAGACAAGCCAGATCCGCCAATGGAAACGGCGTATGAAACAGCAAAATATCGTGCTGTCTTGACAAATTCCACAATTTGAATATAAAATCAAACGATACGGGCATTGAGTAAAGGATGCCGAGTGTTGAGGATCGGATGACCCGGATGCTGTTCACAGTCGTCTCTTCGGCTCTCCCTTCACTCTGGCATACCAGCACTTTCATATCGCTTTTATCATTGAGACCTTCAGCTATATTTTGGACGACTCTTTCAACCCCTCCCACCCACGGCGCGTAAAATTTGTTAATTTGAAGCACTTTTATCTTATCATTGCATTCATTTTTCATTTATAATTATCCCATCTATGATTTCCGCTGAATGTAACGGCGATCGCAACGCTGAAGGGGCGATTTTTCTCATCTGTATTATCACGGTAATAGTAACCATCATAACCCGGGTCGTCCTTGCTCTTCCTCCAACTGCCAAGCGCCATAAGAACGCCCAAAGACACCGCCATATTCGGAAATGGCGCGACACGTATTCCCGGTACAAGCGTCATGGTGTTGTAATCAATGCCGTAAAGGAATTTTACGGCAAACCGCAAATCGCGCCACCCGGGTTTGAAAGAAAGGTTGAGCGCAAGGTTGTTGCCTTTAATAAGCTCGCGGGTTTTGCTCGACAGTCCTTTCTCAATATCGGCTTCGGTCATCCACTGAAGGTCTGACTCTCCATTATAGAAATATTCAGCGCCCACCGTGAGTTTCTTGGAAAAAAAATTCCGTCCAACGCCGACGCTGCCGGAAAAAGCAAACGCATCCCACCTTCTTTCACGGATAGACGGCGCCCATTGAGCCTTTTCGTCCAGCTTCTCGCCCTTATCGCCCACCAAAATCTTTTCCCCTTCTACAAGCTCGCTGCGTCCGACGGCGGCGAGACCTTCAGCGTATACTTCGGTATTTAAGATGGTTGTCTTAACTGAAATTGCGGCGTGTAAAGGCATAATCTCACTGTACATGACTCCGGCGTTGACATCCACCTTCTTGAAAGCGAAGTTGTACTTGCCGCCCCAATAGACCAACTCCTTCTGAATGTTGGTCTCACCAAAAAAATCATCACGCGCCATAGCGACAAATTCCAAACCGCCTATCCCAATGGGAATAGACAGCCGCGCAGTATAGGCGTCGTTTTTTCCGCTGTGCGTATAGCGAGGGACTTTCTTGGGGTACCACCCCGCCTCAACAACATCATCCCCCGCATAATAAACATCTTCCCTATAATACTTTGGGTTGTCTGCCGCATTGCCACGCTGGGAAGCTGACGGAACGAGCGCTAAAAGATTGGCGAAGACAAAATCTCTTGAAATTCCCCAATTGTATGTAAATTTACCCGCCCGTAAAAAAACTTTGTTGTTTATTGAGTAATCAAGGTAAAAGGCTTCTACCGCAATGGCAAATTCGGGGAAAGAAAACGAGAATGTCGACCTAACCCCCAATGTATCGGAAATCTGGTAATTAAGCCCCAGTGAGGATGTCATAAGGACGGCCGGCAGTGAAGTCAGTTCGGCGGGGCGCTCGTCCCAATACCACGGCGCTTCATCCCATCCCGGAAAAAAACCTCCGGTAAAAGAGTAACTCGCATTTAAGCTAAAGCCTTTTTTCTTGAGGTCAGAAATCACGGCGGCCGGTTGCGCCGGCGCAACCGCAGGCTTTGCCGGCGTCTCCGTCTGGCCGGACGCGTCGGCCGGGGGCGTTTTCTCTTCAAATAAAGAATCAATGCCGCCCAGCGCGTCAATATCCAACAAAGGTTCCGAGTCCGTGTTTTCCGGCGTCTGAGCGTTCACAAAGCCCGCTTCGCATAAACATAAAAGAAACACCCCTACAATACGTCTCATTGATCGTTCACCATTTCTAAATAGGTTTTTGAGAAGATATAATCGCCAACCCCGGCAAAGGAAGGTTTCGTGATAGTTATCAAGGTTCTTTCTTTAACAAACGCGCCGTTTATAGTGGCGCCTTTCAACGCATCTTCAAAAAGAATCCTCTTGGGAACGTACCGGTCTCCCATTTTGTAATAATCAAGAATAGCCGAAGTGCGCAAAAGCTGTCCCGAAAGGCTGCAATCTTCACTTTTACGCACCAATCCGTCCTCGCTTATCCACAGCCTCATTCTAGGATACTGTACGCCCTTGGATATGGAAAGCAACGTAAGAAGCCTGCACTTGTACCTGCCAAGCGTCGCGTCTTCTCCGGAAATCACTTGGTAATCTTGAGACAAGGTTGAGCGCGTGAAGTCGGAATTGCTGGCATTGGTGTTTTGAAACCGGTCGCTGCTGCTCGTCGTGTTAAAGCGCTTGCTCTCAGGATCGTAAAACCACAGGGAGCCGCCCTGTTTGAGGTAGCCCTGCCCGCGGCTTATACTCGGCTGAAGGATCACAATGACATACATTTCTTGAGAATCCCGCCTGAAAATTGCCGCTACGGTTGTGGTTCGCGCCTGACCCGGCTTGTCTTCAACAATGGTATATTCCGCAGAAAAATCAGTGTCAAGGTAACTGACCAGAGCATCCGCGCGTTTCAGCAATTCCGTATCCGTAAGAGCGCTCAACGAACCGATGATAAAAACCGCGAAGAATGAAGAAAAAACAATCTTCGCTAATATACCTTTCATGGTATTATAATATACTACATTATAATGCTTTTTCAATCTTCTTTCCTTTTTCCTTATTATTTTAGTAAAAATCTTCTCAAAACTTCGATTTAGGGCGCCAATTCCGGAATTGCCTGTTGGGAAAAACCGGACTTCAACCCGCTTTTTCCCAACCGCTTTTTTTTCAGAACGCGCCTCACTCGCCGTTGTCGTTGAGCATTTTGGAAAGAGAGCCGCGCGAGGCGATAAAAGCCGGAATGCCGAGGGCGGGCAACAGCGCCGCGAAGACAGCCAAGGTATTGAGCAAAAAAGTTTCAAAGCGGTACAGCGCAAAAAGTTTCCCGTCTTTCATAAACATTTCAAAGCCCGCAATGTCCGAGAACGGCAGCGCGGAAAGAACATTCACCAAAACAATGGAGAACAAGAACCCCGCGGCGACGGAAATCAGCGCCAAACACGCGGCTTCTATGACCAGCATCCATGTTATGTCTCCCTCCTGGAAACCCAGTACGCGCATGGCCCCCAATTCCCGCGAGCGCTCGTAAAGAATCAGCTTGTAGGTTACCAACGCGCTGACAAACACAATAATAAGCATCATGGCAAACAGCAGATACGAAAGAACATCCATGGCTTTTAACAAATCGTCAACATCGGACAGGTAAATTTCCAGGGTTAGTATAAAAACTCTGATCCCGCCCCACTCAACGCGTTGCTCCGCTTCAAAATCAGAACGGTTTTGCAATATGCTGGCGGTATCCACCTCATTCTCCGCAAGCCCCCATTGAAGCAAAGTCTTGTTCCAGTCAATATCGGTTCTCTTGTCATCAAAGAAGAAGCCAACGCTTGAGCATTCTCCCTGGTTGAAACCCACCAGTTCATTCAATGCCGCTCGTGAGACATAGCTCTTAAAGTAACCAAAAATGGTTTTATCTTCAATAATGCCGGCGACAACGAAACTGCCCGTATTTCTCTGCCCTAGGTAGTTTTTCACCTCAAGAATAAGGCTGTCACCCTGCTTAACGCCCAGATAATGGGCGATGGGCGAAGAAATCAGAATCTCTTCATCGCCTTGCAGGGGTTTTTCAGGCTTCGCTTCATATTTGAAGCTGTTGAACAGCTCCGTTTCCGCATCCCAATCAACGCCGTTTACGTATTTGAGCCGCGCCATGTTCCCATTGTAATAGAGAGAGGCTTCGTTCATAAAGTTGGTGCGCATCACGATGCGATCCGGGTTGAAATTATTTTGTTCCGCAACGGCGAGGATCGCGTCTATTTCCTTTTGTCCAAGACGAAACACGCTTCCAACGCCGCCATGATCCCAGCCCAGCGCAATCAGATCGCCCGCGTAATGGGACTGAGCCGTCCGGTACAGCATCGCGGCCATGCCTTCTTTTATCGCCGTAATAGCAGTGATGACCGCAAAACCGGCGCCGAGGGCAAGAAACAGAAAGAAATACCTGCGTTTGTACCGGGAAAGATAACGGACGGCAAGCGAAACTAGTTTTATCATTTTCATCTTACGCCCTCGAATCTCTGAGCGCGGCGGCAGGCTCCATGCGCGCCGCTTCTTCAACCGGATAGACTGAAGCCCCAAGCCCCAAGACAACAGCGAGAATCAAAGACGCCGCGGCGCTCTGCGGGAAAAATTCTATATTCAAGACGCCTCCTCCTCCCAACAGAGATGCCAGGAGATCGTTTGAAATCACTATGCGCATAGAATTGATATATTGGAGGAAAAGCATCCCGGCAAGTACGCCGGCGATCCCCGATATGCAGGACAGCGCCAGGTTTTCCCCTAGGAAAAGCGCCCGGATGAACCGGTCGGCGGCTCCTATCGATCTGAGCGTTCCTATTTCGCGCTTGCGCTTGAAAACCGAAATCAACAGGATGTTGATGACGGCGATAACGCCCACAATGCTGACCAGTCCTATGCCGCTGTTAAAGAGGGTTTGCAGAATAATCAGCATGACAGCCGATTCGCCCGCCGCAATCTGCCAGTTTACCGCCACAACTCCGTAAGAGGAGAGCTTTTTGTTCAAATCATTTATAAAGGAAGCGGTGGATGAAAAAAGCCCTTTCTTTAAGCGTAAAATGATGAAATTCCAGTCTCCGCCCACAGTCTGCGCCGGCGCTTTTTCTCTAGCCTCGCTTAAAAATGAAGAAACCGCATCCGGGGAGAGTTCTTCGTCCGCTTCCAGGTCCGCTTCCAGAAAACTGGGAGAATCTTTCCCAAAAAGGTCGTCAATGCCGGAAGCCATAAGCGGCGCAATTTCTTCTCCGGCTTCGGCGTCTGAAGTCGCAACCTGAATTGAGACAAGCGCCCTCGCGGTCTGAACGTCCGTTATAATGATTTCATTCATAAATTGTCCGGCGTTTTTATATTGGTAGACGCCGACAACCGGCGCTTCCCGTATCTTAAAGCCTACAATTCCGGCTGACGTAAGCAGGATTTTTTCCCCCGCGCCCGGATATTTTCCGGTCTCCCGCTCAATGGCCGCGGCTTTTTCTTTCGATATCATAGCGCCGAATTCGCCGTTCAGCAGAAAACGCCCTTCAACAAGCTCTATGGACGGGAAAAGGGGGAAGTAGGCGTCAGGATCAACGCCGCACAACAACGCGGGGCTACGGTAGTTTTCAAAATCAAGAAGCGCTTGCCCGGACACTTGGCTGGCCATGCCCGCGACATCGGCATCCGCGGCGATGATTTGGGCAAGCGCGTCGTAGGCGGGAAGTACGGGTATGGAAAAATACTCGTTTACAACCGCCATGTTCGCGCCGAAAAGGTTCATGGTGACATCGCCCGCTTTTTCTATCACCACATCGCCCGTAACGCCGTTTATGAACGTATCCCTCATGCTTTGAGCCGTCCTTCCGATGATGCTGTTGCCGGCAAAGAAAAGAAAGGTGATGCTGCCTATCAGAAGAATGATGATGCCGTTGCTTTTCCTGTTACGGAGAATGTTCCGTAGGATCAATTGCCATATCAACGCCGCTCCTCCGATGCTATAACGCCGTCGCGGAGATGAACAATCGTCTGCGCTATTTTCCAGATGTCCGGATCGTGCGTGGAAATGATGAGCGTCGTTCCCTCGTCTTTCTGAACCTTCCGCAAGAGTTCAAGTACACGGCGTCCATTCTCCGAGTCAAGGTTTGCCGTGGGTTCATCCGCGATGACGATGTGCGGGCGGTTGACCAGGGCGCGGGCTATAGCGACCCGCTGCTGTTCGCCGCCTGAAAGCTCGGCGGGCATGTGGCGCATACGGTCGGCAAGCCCAACCTCCTCCACAAGGGATTCAACCCACTCGCGCCGCTCGGCTTTCGAACCGGAGTTTTTTCGGATGATCATGGGAAGCTCAACATTTTCAAAAACATCAAGCACCGGCAACAGGTTGAACGATTGAAATACGAAGCCAATCGCTTCCTGCCTCATCTTGACTATTTCTTCCCTGCTCAAGACGCCGGTTTCCTTGTCGTTTATCAGCAACGCGCCGCTCGTAGGCTTGTCTATAAGCCCGATGATGTTCATAAGCGTTGTTTTTCCCGAACCAGACGCGCCGGCGACAGCGATAAACGCGCCTCTTTCTATGTCAAGGCTGATTCCTTTAAGCGCGTCTACCGTGACTTCTCCCATGGGATATGTTTTACAAATATTTTTTAGCGCAATTAACATAATTTTATTCTAAAAAAAAGGCGTCCCTTGTCAAGTGTCCCAAGTGAGCAAAAGGGAGCCAAATGATTATAACTCGCTCCTTTTTGTAATAATTCTTGAAATAAGCCCATATTCAACCGCTTCTTCCGCGTTCATCCAAAAATCACGATCCGTATCTCTCTCCACTTTCTCAATGGCAACGCCCGTCTCGCCGGCTATGAGTCTGTTGATCTTCGCCCGCAGTTTCTCCAGTTCCCGCGCGTGTATCTCAATGTCGGTCGCAACGCCCTGTATGCCGGAAAGCGGCTGATGAATGAGATAATGGCTGTTCGGCAGTCCGATGCGGCGTTCTTTCGGGCTTGCAAGCTGAATAATCGCCGCCGCGCTTGCGACAAGCCCCATGCCAACGGTCCACACATCCGGTTTCACAAACCTGATCATATCAAAAATCGCGTAGCCCGCGTCCGCGTCGCCCCCGGGCGAATCGATAAATATACGGATAGAACCGCCGCCCATATCTTCCAAAAGCAAAAGTTGCCTGATCGTCTTTTCAGCAAGCTCTTTGTTTATCTCACCGGACAGAAGTATTGTCCTTGTTTTGAGCAACTTTGACGCAAACGGATCAATTTCATGGGATTTCGTTTCTTCTTTTTCCTGCTCATCGTCTTCGTCATCAAGCAAAATGTTCATCGTGCCTCCTGTCCTATATAATAAGAAAATTTCTGGGATAAGGCAAGGGGAACGCCCATCAATCTTTCTATTCTTCTATAGGTTCGCTCAATTCACTGAAGTCATCCCACAGTTCGGTAATGGAGCGGGCGTCATTCTTAAAACGGAAGCTGTTTGCCTTCACCCACTGACGGGCGGACATGAATTCCTTCCATAAGGCAAAAACGCGCCCTCTGGAGCGTTTAAAAAACCCGGGGAAACGGCGGATCGGGAGGTACGCGCTGTCCCCCCTAAAGACAGGGGCTATGTTCTTGAGGTAGAATCTACGGTAGCATTGCTCTGTAGTGCTGTCTTCCGGCGGAATGTCGCCGTCATACGAAATCCTGATGAGCTGGGTTGAGGCGATCTCCTCGCCCCACAGGTGGGCGCGGAACCCGAAATCCATGAGTTGCCAATACGTACGGGTGAGCGCCGCGTCAAAGCCGCCGATCCGAAGGAAACGCTCCCTGTCATAGACGCCGACCCAATCAAACGGGTACAGCGAGGGTTTCCCTTCCACAATTGGCGTGAAGGACAGCGTTTTCACCGAATTGCCATACAAAGCCGGCGCTATAAGGGTGGGCAAGGTCTCAAAGCGGGAGTTTTGGATAAGCGGCGCCGTGCAAAGCCGTTTGTATTGGCTGGTTTGCCGCCCCATGGCAAGCTCTTCCGCGCTCAACAACAGACGCTCGGTCATGCGGAACGCTCCGCCTGAGTGGAGGATACGGAGATCGTTCCATAAAACGAAAAAGAGCGGGCTTGAAATTTCTAGAGCGGCAACGTTTATCTGTTCCCCGATTGAAATTTCGTCTTTCAGCAAAATAAAGCGGATATGCGGAAAACGTCCCGACAGTTCTTCTATGTCGTAGCGTTCATGGGGGCCTTCCATGGAAATAATAAAATCAAACCCGATCTTTTCAAGTTCCTGAAAAAATGCATGGCGCGAATAACGCCCGCTCCTGTTGAGCAACACCGCGGAAAGCCCGGTAGATCCTCCGCGCTCCATGCCTCCCACCACCGTGTACGAACGTCCGGCGTCGTCATATATTGTAGGTGTAATATTCATCGCAACCTGTACATAAGCCTGTATAATTGCAAGCGGCGTGTTCCATGTATACGCCGTTTCCCCGCCGCCAAATTGTTTCCAGGTCCTCGAAAAAGGCGTTTCCGAGCGTCGAAACGGCGCCGCCCTCCACACCGGCGTCGCTGGCGCAGATTGTCTCTCTGCACAGCGGCGCGGCGCCATCAAGCAAAATAGGCATGTCCCGCATAAGGTGCCAGCACGGCTGCCTTTCCACAGGCGACAAATCGGACACCCGCAAAGAAGGCAACGCGCCGCAAAAATTATCGTATTTCTGAATGATCACCTGCAAACCTTCGGCTTTCCAGAAACGGTAAAACCGTTCAATGTCGTCCTCGGCGCCGCTTATGCGCACCGCCTGCGCGTACACATTGCCCGGAAAAAATTTCGCAAGCGTTTTGGCGGTTTCAACAGCTTCGGCGCATCCCGCGCCGCGGATTTCCTTGTACCGCGCCGCGTCATAGGCGTCAAGCGACGCGATCCACGAAAGCGGCGGCAGGCTGTCCGCCCGTACGCCGCTATGCGCGGCGTACGCGGCTTTTTCCGATGCGACCGCCGCCAGATCTTCCAATTCAGCTTTATTCCACCCTACGCCCGATGTCTCAATGATGAGGGACAACGCCGGTCTTTCAAGCGCCGCGTTAATCAAGTCCGCCTTTTGGGGATGAAGGCTCAATTCCCCCCATAATGAAAGATCGATGACCGCATCGCCGGAGAAATCAATTATCTTGTCCAAAAGATGCTCAAAAACATCACGGGGCATAAAATCCCGCTTGTCCGCGCGTTCCGGCGCCCCGCTCATTCCATACTGCGGATACGGGCAAAATTTGCACGATTGGGCGCAGGGAAGGGCGACCTGAATCGGAAAAAAGGCGGGGAGCGTCCTAAAAATCTCCGGTTTCTCAACAACAAATCGCTCCGAGTCCGCAGCGCAGGAAAAGCCCGCGTCAAAAAGCCGTTGCAACAAAAGGAGGTTGCGTTTCGAGTCAGCGGCGAAAGTCAAACGCCGTGAACGCAGATCGAAAGGCGCTATCTCGGTTTCAATGTCAAAAGCGTTGATGTCTTTTTGCAACGCTGAAAAAATCGCGTCCCGTTCAACCGCGCCGTCACAGCTAGCCATGTCCGCAAGCCTGCTTATACATTCCGGCGAAAGCGCCTCAGGCGCAAGCCCCGCAGGGTAGCCGTCCGCAAAGGTGTAATCCGCGCAGTATCGCGTGTGGCGTTTCGCAAGGGCGCCGGCAAGCTCCACGTCAAGAAAAGGGGTGTCCGCCCATACGAAGTAGACCATTTCAAAGCCCACGCACACCCGGGCAAGCGTCTCCAAGAGCGCCTTTTTTGTCCACCGGTCTTTTGCAAGCGCCGTGATCTTCTCACTTTTTTCAACTTTTTCAATATATGAACCGCCAGCCCCTCTCTCGTTTGTCAAAAGGATCATTTTGACAATATGCGGAAAAGCGGCGCTTCTTTCCATCGCCAGATCAAAAGCGCTTTTTCCGGAGAAGAGGGGTTGAGAAGCCGTCTTTTGAAGATTTCCTCCAAAAAGCACGACAAGGGCATTATCCATATTTTATTATTATCGGCAGGAATAAAAACGCGCTAAACTTTTGAGGCGAGGTATTCCAGATAGATTTCTTCTATGGTGCTTTTAGGAGATTCATTGGCTTCTTCCATGAAAATGCGTTTGCGGAACAGCGTCTTTTCATACCGCTCAATGAAAAAATCGTAAAACCTGCCCGGATCAACGCTTTTTATGCTGGTGTATGCGAATTCTATCGCTCCAAAGACTTTTTTTAACTCAGCCTCGTTTACAGACTGCATTTTGGCGCGGGACAAGCGATCCCGTTCCCTGACAATATCCTCGTAAGAAAGCCCAAATACAAATTCCAGCAAAGCGTTTATCGTTTCCTTATTATCTCCTTGCTCTTTCAGAAAATCGTCCCATTCTTCCGGCATTTCCATTGACAAGCGGATTATTTCGCTGTTGCCATCCATAGTGCCATAGGTGGGCGGCGTTTTGTCCCTTGCCACCCAAAGCTGTTCCAAATGACCGAAAAAGAAGCCTTTTTTTATATCGAGACCATTGTCCCATAGGGAAACAAGTTCGTCAGCCAAACGGTTTTTCACCTCTTTGGAAATAAAATTGTTCCGCAGACAGGAGGAATACACTTTCTCCATTGTAAAAAAAGATGTAATGGTCAGCATACTAGCCCGAAGCGGGACGCTAAACGCGGAAATATCCTTCAATATCGCAAAAAGAGTTGAAAAAATATGCAGTTTAGTGACTAAATAATTGCGGAGATTCATCACCCTCGGCGGTATGTGAAGCGTATTGGACGCAAGAATCCTGTTAAGCGTATCAAACGATCTGTCTTTTTCCCAACCGTCCCTTATCTCAGGGTGGTGAAGCGTAACCTTTTCCAATGTTTCAAGCCACGCAAGCTCATTTTTTATGTCTTCGCTTTCTTTCAAATGAGTTTCATCAAGATAGGCTAAGATTTGAGCGATCAATTCATTTTCATTCTCTTTGGAAACAGGCATTATATAACTCCATTATATATTATATCACAAAATTCAGATAAAGCAAGCGTTTTTCACTGTTTTTCCTGAAATTCAGAGAACGGCGGCAACCGCAGGAACAACGCCGCTTCACTCCGTTCTTGCCCATCTCCGCGTCGCAAGGGCCTCGCTCCACCTTGATAAAATTCAGTCTTTTTTATATTATTTGACACTAAGTCTGAAATAAAGGAACACTAAGGAAACAACTCCATGCCAAAAATCGAAGTAAACGAAGAATTATTCTGCTCTCTGGCAGGATGCAGATGGAACAACCGCGCTGAATTCGAGGAAGCCCTTACTTGCGCGAAAGCGGAATTGGATGAAGACAGCGACAAAAATCAGAGCGCGGCTGATCGCACGCTTAAAATAGAGTTAAACGATACAAACCGGCCCGATCTCTGGGGAACAGCCGGCTGCGCCCGCCAACTCCGCATCTATCATGGAAAGGGGAAACGCCCTGAATACCCGTTCTTTTCGACGCCGGGCGGCGCCCAAGACTCAAAAGAATCAAAATGGACGGTGAAAGTTGAAGAATCCGTCAAGAACGTACGCCCCTATCTTGCGGGGTTTGTCGCAACGGGCAAAGCCGTCACCGACGCTTCGCTCAGGGACATGATCCAAACCCAGGAGAAGCTGGCGTGGAATTTCGGGCGCAAGCGCCGCTCCATTTCAATGGGATTGTACCGTATCGCCATTATCACGTGGCCCCTCACTTATAAGGGCGTTGATCCGGACTCGGCGTCCTTTATCCCGCTCCAATGGGATGCGCCGCTTACCCTGAGGGAAATCCTCAAACAGCACCCCAAGGGCAAGGAATACGCCTTTATTCAGGAGCATGAGCCTCTTCATCCGTTGCTCGTTGACGCGAAAGGCGGGATTCTTTCGTACCCGCCCATAATCAATTCGGCTGACATAGGCGCGGTTCAGGTGGGCGATATGGATCTGTTTGTAGAACTTACCGGCACGGATCAGCCGTCCGTAACCCTGGCGGCTTCCATCATGGCGTGCGACATGGCGGATCAGGGCTACACCATTGAGCCGGTGGCTGTCGAATACGGCTATGACACGCCCTTCGGTCGTACGATGACCATGCCCTTCTACTTTCAGCAACCGGTGTTCTGCTCCCTTGAGCGTATAGAAAAATTTCTGGGCGAAAGGTTAAGCGGAGACGAATGCGTTGCGGCGCTTGAGCGCATGGGGTGCAAGGCTGAAAAGGCTTTTGATGTCGAGCGCGGCGGCGCTTGCGCGGTTGGCGCCGCCAAAGCGGACGGCGTACGGCTCTATCCTCCAGAATACCGCAACGACTTCCTCCACGCCGCAGATGTCGCCGAAGACGTGATGATAGGACGGGGTCTCGCATCGTTTGCGCCTGAACGTCCCAAGGAATTCACGGTTGGGCGTCTCTCTCCCATAACGATTTTCAGCAGAAAGGTCAAGGAAACGCTCGTAGGGCTGGGGTATCAGGAGATGATCTACAATTACCTCGGATCCAGAAAAGATTTGGTGGACAAAGTTTTGGGCGATGGCAGCCGCATCATTCAGATCGCCAACCCCATGACGGAAAACTACGAGTATGTACGCGATTCGGTTCTCGCCTCCCTTCTAATGAGCGAGTCCGCGTCGGGCAACGCCGTGTACCCGCACCACATCTTTGAGACCGGCAAGGTGGCGTTCAAAGAACCTTCGGAAAACTACGGAACCGC
Source organism: Treponema sp. (assembly GCA_031257675.1). Lineage (GTDB taxonomy): Bacteria > Spirochaetota > Spirochaetia > Treponematales > Breznakiellaceae > JAIRKH01. The sequence continues at coordinate 38,773 of JAIROG010000104.1, forward strand.
CACGCGGCAGTACCTCGGCATGTTGAGCGCGAGCAAAGATGCGAATTTCAACGCCATAGCCGCGCAAATTCAGACGCTTTTCTACTATCTTTTGCGTGAATACACGGTGGACGAATCAACGGACAGCCGCTTTATTCCGGGACGCGCCGCGTCGGTCGTGTACCAAGGCGAAACCGTCGGCGTGTTCGGAGAGATTCATCCGGCTGTACTTGAAAACTTCGGCGTCATCGTCCCGTGTATCGCTGCGGAAATTGACTTGGACGCGCTGTTGTAATTCCTTCCTGTCGCGTTGAGTTACGAGATCGGCGCATCCGAATGCGCCGTTTTCCGTCTGATCATCCGCAACAGGGCGTACACCTGTTTGTCCTTCGTAATGACAAGAAGCGCCAAGCCTGCGGAAAAATACAGCGCCGCAGCGATGACAAGGGGAACGCCGTAATGGATAAAGCGGTTGTACCGGGCGAATAGTTCAAGGAGCAGGGGGGTGAGAAACAGAAGCGGCGTCACAAGCGCGGCTGAGAAACAGCACATCTTGAGAGCATAGAGAAATGTCGCCCAAACAGTTTGATTGATATTGACAAGAGGATTTTTTTTTAGAAATACAAGGAGCAGCATGGTGTTGATCGCGCTCGCTATGGTGAGGGCGAGCGCGACGCCCGCCCCGCGCATGGGACTGACAAGCGCGGCGGCAACCGCCATGTTGACCGCAAAAGAAATGACTCCCGCAAAGGTCGGGGACTTTGAATCGCCCTGGGCGTAAAACGCGGGCGCAAGAATACGGTTTAAGGCGACGAAGAGGATCGCGGGTATATGAAACGCGAAGGCCGTTTTGGTCAACGCCACCGATGTTTCGGTGAAACTCCTGCCTTGAAAGAGAAGCCGTATGAGGCTTTCGCCTTGCGCCAAGGCGAAAAACGTGATGGGAATGGTGATGAACGCGATGATGCGCATAGCGGACTTCAGCCGGTCGTTGTAACAGTCCCAGTTTCCTGATTTCGCGTGTTCCGAGAGGTCGGGCAACAGCACCGTGCCAATGGACACAGCGAATACGCCGAGTATCAACTCCTGCAAACGCAACGAGTACTGGAGGCTTGACACCACGCCTTCCCCCGCGTTGCCAGCAAGGGCAGTGGACGCCAAGTCATTGAGCTGGTACGCCGCCATGCCTATAATAGTGGGTCCCACGAGTTTCAGAACAGTTTTTGTTCCCGGATGATTGACAGCCTTTTTCAGCCCCGTAAAAAAGAAGGTGAACCCATGTTTGACGACAAAGGGGACTTGCATCGCCGCTTCTAAAAAGCCGCCTAGAAGGATTCCCACCGCCATTGCCCGCGCCGGATTGCCGGCTGCGTCTTTGAGCGCATACGCGCACACGATGGCTGTGATATTGAGCAGGATGGGCGCAAAACCAGACGGTGTAAAACAGTTGACACTGTTCAAAATGCCCTGAAACAGGGCGGCTATGGAAATAAACGCCAAAAAAGGAAACATGAAGCGGGTAAGCAGTACGGCTTCATTAAATTCTTCAAGTCCAAACAGTCGTATGATAAGAGGCGCGGCCAGAATTCCCAGCGCAACCGCCAGAGATACGAAAAAACTCAGAAACGTAAGGATACAACAGAGAAATTCCTGTACCTCCCGCTTGCTTTTTTGCAACAGATATTCCTTGAAGGTGGGGATGAACGCGACCGATATGGAGCCTTCCGCAAAAAGACGGCGGAAAAGATTCGGCGTCATGAAAGCCACCGAAAAAGCGTCTGATAGGGCGGATGTTCCAAGCAGACTCGCCTTGGTCATCTCCCGCAACAGCCCTAGGACTCTTGAGAAGAGCGTCAAGAGGGAGAGCGCCGAACCGTGTTTCAACAAAGACCGTGATGTCAAAGCCATGTTATAACCATAACGCAACGGATATCTTTTTTCAATGGAAGGCGGAAGATAATTGTCTCTGCGCGGCTCGTACAGACGGCGTATGGCCACGCCATCCTAGTCGAACGGATCTCGATCCGCTTTCAGCGGCGTCCTACCCGCAATGGGACCGCGCATAAACTGAACGTCATGCGAAGCGGCGCTTTTTCTCAATAAAATTCTATATCAAATACTTTTATTGATGATCTCCCTAATCCATTTCCCGGTACACGAGCAAACTGCAAGTGATATAATGTGTTTTTAGAGTTTTTAACGGAAGGAGTTCGGCATTTGGCGGCCAATGACGAAGCGATGTCCCGTTCAAGACAGCCTGCAAGAAACGGCCGGGCGTTGATGCTTGTCATAAAAGTATAAAACAAAACACGTCAACAGGAAGGCATACGGCGAAGAGTCCATATATTCGCGTCGATATATGGGCATGTGAAACTGGAAGTGGTGAGACTGAATCAAGGGCGCAATCATTTTGCGGTGAAGCCGGGCATTTATCTTGCATCATTGAAGCGGGCGATGGAATTGCTGTCCGCTTTTAACATGGGGACAATGAATTTCTTGCGTAACAGGAGTTATAACTTCCAGCCCCCAATACCCGGCCACAACTCAAAAGCGCCGAAATTCCCTTTCAATCCTATCCATAGAATAATTTATCACACATAAAAATTATCAACAAGCTTTTTCTGCGTCAAGCAAATATTTATAAATACGACCCTCTGGGCGATACAAGAATCGAACTTGTGACCTTCGGCGTGTCATACCGACGCTCTAACCAACTGAGCTAACCGCCCTTAATAATGAAGAACCCAGGAGCAAGCTCCTGGGTATCAAAGATTGCACTTTGAAATCTTTTCGTATGGTGGGGGAACAAATCCCCCACGCCCCCAGTTTTCCGCAACAAGCTGCGGGGTATTAAACCAAAGGGGCTACGCCCCAAATAAAGATAGTATTGCATATTTAATTAAATGTCAACCCCTCAGGGTTGACATTTAATCAGGAACGCTCGCGGATGACAACATTAATCTCAATCTTCCCGTTTATTCCATCCGGCCCCAATTCCATGGGAACGATCAACGCTTCAACCTCAAGGTTATTTGAGATTTCCATGTTTTCACCGGTAAAGAGAGCGGGCGGAGTAAGATCAAACTTGAATCCTAAATCATGGAGCTTGGTAACAGCCTGCGCGGTAATCATATTCGCAAGTTCGGTAATAGTGGCTTTAACCATCTCATCAATAGCAGTGAACTCTTCGCCATCATTCATACAACTCGCGACAAACAAAGCTGTTGCTTTTGACATATCAAAAAGCACACGTCCTTCAACATCACCTGCCAAGCCCACCAACGCCGCAACACCCATAATGGACATACTTGATGACTTTAAGTACAAATCGCCCCGCTTAACATTTACAATCTCTCCTCCCGTCATACTAAGAACCTCTTTAAGAATGCTAAAGGCTGCTTCGACAAAAGGATTAATATATTCAACTCTCATACAAACTCCTATTTATTTACAAACGGCAATACTGCCGGCGCCACCGCTTACATTTATCAACCATTAACGCAACGCGCTAATAAAGATTCCTCCACCTTGCTCTCTATCCATTATTACACACGAACATGGACAGAGGAGCTTCACCAATGGGATGCCAATTAGCATCGGCTATAACCTCATTTTTACCGAGTATGACCACACCGTTTTTTTTGAGTTTTTCACTGAAAGACGCAATCTGCTTGCCTTGCTCCGCTACAGGCAGGTACGATAAAAGATCCCGCATCAATATGATGTCTAGAGCCGGCAACTGCGCCTCGTTTAAAATATCATGGTATTCAAATACAATTGAATCCTTGATCAGCGGCTTGAAAACATACCCGTTCTTTCCATTTAACATAAAGCTGCGGCAATATTCCGGCGTTTCGTCCAGGTCAAAACTCATATTGGGAGCGTTTGATATCGCTAAAATATCGTTGTCACTCGCCCAAATCTTGATGTGCGCATCAGGGTACCGGACTTTAAGCAAGCAGGCGAATGAATACGTTTCATGCCCCTTGCCGCAACCGGGATTCCAGACTTGAATGTTGTTCGACGGCATATCAGGCAACAATTTCTTAACCATATCAGCGTATTCATCACTCCAAAACACCCCTGTATGGGGGGATGAAAAGTCCGCCAAAAATTCTTCCGCATCAGAACTGTTTCTAAATTGGACATCAGTTTCTTTGTGAGTCGCGCTCCAATCAATAAACCGCTTATGCACCCATGCGTCATTTATACCACTTGCGTAAAAATGTTTCAAGGCCATAAGGCTCTCTTTTACAAAGCCAAGCGCGGTGTCCGCCGCCGCCACCTTTTGTTCAGGCGTCTGCGTTGCGGCGGAGGGCGGAGGCACAAAGTTATCGGTTGTGTTTTCCTGTACAGGCATCCGCCCCTTTTGCTTGTCATCTTCATGCTGACTAAAAATACGAATAACATCAAGAATAACATAGAGGTTTCCGCCTTTTTCCACAACGCCGCTGATATATTTGATGTTAATATCCCCGAATATAGGATGAGGCGGCTGCACAGAAGATGAATTAATGCCGATTACCCTGTCGATCTTGTCAACAACCGTCCCATACACCCTGTCTTCAATGCGAAGAATGAGCATGCTTTCAAGCCCATCCGCTTTCTTCTCCTGCGGCAAGTGGAAGAACGAACGCAAATCTATAATCGGAATAATATCACCCCGAAGATTGTACACGCCTTTCACAAAGGAAGCCGCGTTCGGCACATAGGTAAATTTATCGGCCTTTGCGATTTCCTTGACATTCATAATATCAACGCCGTAATCTTTTCCACCAAGTGAAAAAGTTATGATCTTAAAATCTTCCGTTTCAGCCCGCTCTTTTTGAATTTGCAGGTTGGCGTTTACTTCCGCTAAATTTTTGATTTCCGTTGCCATAGCACCCTCTCTTCCTTACCTCATTGACGCTTCGCGTATTTGCCGCTGTTCCAATTCCTTTCGCAATCCAAGCTCTAGAAGCTGGCTGACATCAATAATGAGCGAGACGGAACCATCTCCCAAAATAGATGCGCCCGCAATGCCGGGCGAATTGGTAAATTGATCGCGCAAAGGCTTGATAACCACATCTTCCTCACCGATGAGGCTGTCCACCATAAAGCCCATTTTCTTTTCCGCGGTGCCAACAATGACGATGAAGTTGTACTCCTGCTTTTCTTCTGTTTTAATGCCGAACAGCCGGTTCAAACGGAGCAATGACACCACATCATTGCGGATATTGAACACCTCGTAATTGTCGATCATTTTGACGTCTTCCGGTTTTATACGCAAGCTTTCGATAACGCTGGCAATGGGAATGGAATAGATTTCCGTGCCGACACGCACCAACAGCCCTTGAATGATAGCCAGCGTGAGCGGCAGTTTGATGATGAACTTGGTGCCTTTACCGCGTTCGGAACTGACCGTTACGCTGCCATTGAGTTTTTCAATGGAGCGGCGCACCACGTCAAGACCTACGCCGCGTCCCGATATGGAAGTAATGGTCTTCGCCGTAGAGAACCCGGGTTCAAAGATCAGATTGAAAGCTTCCACATCGGTCAGCATCTTGTTCGGATTAATAAGCCCTCTCTCAATGGCTTTCGCCTTAACCCCCTCAACGTCAATGCCTTTTCCGTCATCGGCAATCTCAATGACAATCATATTGCCTTCGTTGGTCGCCTTGAGAAGCACCATGCCCTCTTCGGGTTTGCCCGCCGCCTTGCGTTGCGCAGGCGCTTCAATGCCGTGATCTATGGAGTTGCGCACTGAGTGCATAATTGGATCGAGGAGGTCCTCAACGACGGATTTGTCAAGCTCGGTCTCTTCGCCCTCAATGACCAAGTTTATTTTTTTGTTGAGGGATTTGGAAAGGTCGCGTACAAGGCGCGGAAATCGGCTGAATATCTGGCTGATGGGAACCATGCGGATGCGCATGACGCCTTCCTGCAATTCGCCGGTGATGCGTCCAAGATTTTGAGATGTCGAGCGAAATTTGGCGACGTTGGTCTTGACCGAGGTTTCAAAGCTGTCAAACAACGTGAAAGTGTCGCCGTATTCTTCGTTGATTTCTTTGCGGATATCTTTTATAGTTTTTCCGCCATCTTGTATGCCTTCAAGATAGCCGGGCAGTTTATCGAACAGTCCCTTGATCTTGTCGCGGTATGTGCTTTCCAAAAGATGCAATTCCGTGAGGAGATCGTTAAACTGATTGTTGATCTGATTGAACGTCGCCTTGGTGATGACCGTTTCGGAAACGAGATTAAGCAGATCATCAATACGCTTGGAGTCCACGCGGAGTATGGAACCCGCTTCTTTGCCGGCTTTCTTCGCGTCCGCAGACGCGGCGGCGGAGGACTGATCGGACGCCACTAGCCCCGCGTCCTCTCTTTGGGGAGAAGACGCCGCCGTCTGCGCGGAAGCGGACGCCGCAGATTTTGGCGCCGCCGCTTGCGCTGGAACGGACGCCACAGACTGGGACGCAAAATCCGCCTTTCCCGTAGACGCAAGTTCGTTGATATTGGCAATTTTTGCGTCGAGGCTTACATCGGGAAGGATGACGAAGCGTCTTAAATCTTCAGGTTTTTTATCGGTTGAGATATAGTAATCAACAACCGGAAAGAAATTGTCTTCATACAACGCTTCAAAATCGGGAACGGTTTTAAGAATGGTTCCATAACTTTTGAGCACCGCATACACCTGAATGCCGCCTACAGTGTTCATCAGGCTCTTTTCGTCAAAAACAACTGACACACGCAAAATTGGAAGGTTTCCTTCCGAAGTCTCTTTGATTTCATTAATCTCATCTTCTGTAAGGGTGGAGGGTTTCAATTCCACAGACGCAGGAATCGCCGACGGTACACGCGCAATGACAGGGCGGGGCTGAACAGGCGCCGCAACCGGCTTCGGCGCAACCCCTCCTTTTTTACTGTTGGGGATTAAAGCCTCAAGATTTCCTTCTATAACCGAAGTGTTTTCCCGGTATACGGAACCATTCATTCGCTGTTCAAGCATCGCTTTGATAACATCAATAGCCGTAAGGAGCGTGTCGACAACTTCTTCCTTGACCTGAAGCTGATCTGACCGGATGGCGTCCAGTACATCCTCAACCATGTGGGTAAAGTGCGAAAGCTCCATAAATTCAACGGTTGCGGAACCGCCCTTCAAGGTATGAGCGGCGCGGAAAATTTCATCAACCGCATCTTTATTGGAACCTTCGTTTTCGATGACTAGAATGTTCTGTTCTAATGTATCGACCTGCATTTGGGCTTCGCTGAAGAAGTCTTTGAGAAGTTCTTCATTATTAGGGTCAAGATAATCACTCATACCCCTATTCTTATACAGAACTCAAAGAACGTCAAGAGGGGGAATAGGAATTTTTCATTGATTAAATAAAATTTCTCCTTCCGGCATCTTGACGGATGAAAAAACCATGCGCACTGTTTCATTTGGTTCAAGGTCCGAGCGTATGAGCGTCTGCGTTTCTATGCCTAAATCGGGGATTAATACGACCGATTTGTCACCTTTCTTTTCCACCATCACCCCTTCCCAGACTGACTTTTTTTTATCAAACAAATACGCCGCGGTCCAATGGGCGCGGGAAGCCCGTTCCGCGTGAACCACGGCAAGCGCGGACGCCTCTGCCGCCGCGAGCCTGATCAGAACTTTTTCTTCGGAAAGCGGCTTCTCTCCCCGTAAAAACAGACGAATTTGTTGGTGCGCCAGAAGATCCGTGTAGCGCCGCAACGGACTGGTAACCTGCGTATACACGGCGAGCCCAAGCCCGAAATGATCCGCGGGCTTTGTGGAAAGGACGCGGGGGCTCATACAGCGGCGGAGTTGATAGGAGCCGGCAAGACCCGGCAGCGGGTTGTTCGGAAGCTCGCTCATGTCTTGTCTCACAAAAGGGAAGGGAATCTTGCGTTGCAGGGCCCACCGCGCCGCAGATTCTCCTGCGATCAGCATACATTCCCGCACCATAGACGCTGCGTGCGAATATTTGACCGGTTCTATGGAGATGTTCTTTTCGCAAACCGAGATATGCACCTCTGGAAGGTCTATGGAGACCGCGCCTGCCTGCCGCCTCCGCTTGAAGTTGGCTTCCGCAAAGGCAAACAAAGGCGCAAATTCAGGCGATGAGGACTTCCTATCGGCTTCTTCGTAGGTCAGGCGGACGACTTTCACCCATGAAGGAAAAATTTCGGTCTCAGCGACAGAAAAGTCGCTGTTCAGCGTCATTTTGAAAGTGAGCGCGGATGAAATTGCAGATTCGCGGGAACCCGCGCCATCTCCATTGCGATACCCCAGGGCAAAAAGAGAAACGCCTTCCTCGCAGATCATGCGGCTTGCGCCTTCCGGAAGGTATAGAGTGGCGCCACGGGCGCGCGCCTCCCTGTCCGCGGGACTGTCCGGCATAATTGACGCGGCGGGATCCGCGATATGTACAAAGAGGGCGTTTCCCTCTATGGCTATGGCATCGTCTGGATCCGTTGACCATGCGTTGTCAATGGCGAAACTTGAGATGCGGGTGAGATCAACGCGCTCTTCATCAGGAGGCGGGGAAACCGGCGTCTTTGCGGAGGCGGGAGAGCAGCCGCGCCGCTGGGGATGCGGGTTTATGAACATGGTCCACGCCCCTGAAGCAAGGAGGAGTTTATGGGCTTCTTCTGGAGTTTCCGGCTTGCCCATATCTTTTAAGGTGCGGCTCTTGTTGGTTTGCCCAAAGGCAAGGGCTTCAACATCTTGCAGGAATTTCTTGTCGTCAGGGAACACGAGGGTTTTTGTTCTGAAACGTTCAAGAAACGCATCCCGTTCAATCTGCCCCTTTTGCCTTTCGCCGCGCTTTTTTTCCTCCGCCTCAACTTCCGCGGGCGTACGTGTTTTGATCTCCGCGGCATTTCCTGAGAAATAAACGCCGTCAAGCAACTCGGTGTACAGGGCGAAGGCGGTTTTAGGCGTATATTCGCCGTATATGAGTTCCGCCAGTTCATTGAACGCGGTCTTTTCTCCTTCCAGAAGCTCCCATGCGCCGCGCACGTCGCCTTTCGGCAATTCAGCGAGATCGGACAGCGCGCAGGGGCCCGGATGGATGAGTTCTATGTCTTTTTCGCGCACTTTGAGTTTCTCCCCGCCCGCAATGGCCACGCTTATTTTTTCAGCGACTTCCGTCGCTACGGCAGGTTTGTTTTTGTAGATGACGAGGCTTTTTTCTTTTATGGACGCCGGAATCATGGGCATTGGACGCTTACTTTACGCGTTTTTTTTCCATCTTCTTGAACGCTTCGGCAAACGGGCTGTACATGGAACCGTCGTCATTCGGATCGAAACGGGGAGAGCGCGGCTGCCCGGATTTTGCGGGCGCCCCGGCGGCGTCAGCTTTTTTCACCGCAACGACCCGCTTTTTGCCGCTTACGGCGTCATTGGCGGAAGTTGCGGCTCTCTCAGGATCGCGCTTCGGCGCGGCTCGTCCTTGAGCGGATTGTGCGTTGCGGCGGGAAAGGCTGATGCGCCGCCTATCCACGTCCAACTCAATGATGCGGAACTCGTATACCTCGCCGACTTTCACCGCGTCCATTGGATCCTGGACAAAATGGTCGCTCAACTCGGAAATATGGACGAGCGCGGTCTCCTTTACGCCCACATCGACAAACGCCCCGAAATCAACCACATTTTTGATTTTGCCGGTGACCATCATGCCTTCGTTGAGATCTTCAAACACAACCACGCCTTTGCGCATAATGGGTTTGGGATACCCTTCACGCGGATCGCGGCCGGGCTTTTTAAGTTCATCAACAATATCGCCGATGGTGGCGTCTCCAACGCCGAATTGCTCTTTCAACGACTGCGCTGTTTCCGAACTGACGCCGCCGGTCGCGGTGATGGTTTCCCGAATTGCGCGGGCAATGGCGTAGTTTTCAGGATGAACCCACGTATTGTCAAGCGGATCCGCGCTCTCCGGTATCTTGAGGAAGCCGGCGCATTGTTCAAACGTTTTCGGACCCATGCCCTGAATGGCGTTCAGTTCATCGCGGCTTGCGATCTTGCCCTTTTCATCGCGGTATTTTACGATTCTCTTGGCAAGACTTGAGTTTATGCCAGACACATACTTGAGGAGGGAGACGCTTGCGGTGTTCAGGTTGACGCCTACATTGTTCACCACACTGGAAACCACCTCGTCAAGGGTGTCCGAAAGCTTTTTCTGATTGACATCGTGCTGGTACAGTCCGACTCCAATAGACTTCGGGTCGATCTTCACGAGTTCGGCGAGCGGATCCTGCAAGCGCCTGCCTATGGACACGGCGCCCCGAATAGTCAGATCGAGGTCTGGAAATTCCTCGCGGGCAATGTCACTCGCCGAATATACGGAAGCGCCGTCCTCGTCGACCACCGTGTACAGTACGTCAAGGTTATTCTCAGAAATAACCTGCGCCACCAACTCCTGCGCCTCTTTGGCGCCGGTTCCGCCTCCCACCGCTACAAGCTGAATATGGTAATCCTTTAGATTTTTCAGGATCGACTCCTTCGCCTTATCGGTCTGGTTGTTCATAAACGTAAAGTAATGAAGGAATTTGCCGGTGTCGTCAAGACACGCGCATTTTGTGCCGGTGCGGATGCCCGGATCAACGCCCAGTACGCGGGCGCCTTTGATGGGCTGCTGCATGAGCAAGTTCTTGAGGTTCGCGCTGAACACGGAAATGCCATGTCTATCCGCCGCGTCCCCCTGATCGCCCCGGATTTCCCGAATCACGGCTGGAGACAGGAGCCGTTTAAGCCCGTCCTCTATGGATGTTTTATGGTAGTCGTTGTGAATGGCGTACTTTTTTTGCAACATTTCAACTGCGGCGTTTTCGTCAACATCAATTTGCGTTTCAAGCGCCTTTTCCCGCTCCCCCCGGTTTATCGCCAAAATCCGATGGGGCTTTATCCGGGACAGTTTCTCGGTGTAATCCCAGTACATTTGATACGTGGAAGTCTTTTTCGCATCCTCGTCTCCTACGCCTTTCACGGAGATCACGCCGTCCTCGCTGTAGAACTCCTTGACCAAGGCACGGTTTTCCGGGTCTTGAGACACCCGTTCCGCGATAATGTCCATAGCGCCCTGCAAGGCGTCATCAACAGACGCAACGCTGAGTTCGGGATGTTCGGCGGCGTCTTCCCGCACAAATTCCGCAGCCTTGGCGACAAGCGGCTCGGTCTCAAGCTCAAGCATCGCATCCGCAAGGGGTTCAAGCCCTTTCTCAACCGCCGCCATGCCGCGAGTCTTCTTTTTCTTCTTGTAAGGCGCGTATATGTCTTCCAATTCCGCAAGCGTCGCGGCTTTGGCAATGTTGCCGTAGAGGGGTTCGGTGAGTTTCCCCTGTTCAAAAATGAGCCGGATGATCTCAATGCGCCGCTCTTCAAGGTTCTTGCCCGAACGGTACCCATGCTCTATGTCCCGCACCTGCACCTCGTCAAGGGCGCCGTGCTTTTCTTTGCGGTAACGGGCGATAAACGGTACGGTCGACCCTTCGTTCAAAAGCTCTACAACGGCTATGACCTGCCCCTGATTAATCGCAAGGGACTCGGCTATGCGCTTCATCAGCGCGTTTTCATCAATTTCTAGATTAGCAATAAATTCTTGATGTGTCTCCATACAAACCTCAATGTGAAAGTTGGGATAATCATAGCGTTTTTTGACGGTTTAGGCAAGGGACGGAAGCAATAAGAATGAAAGCGACGCTCCCGCAGGAGCAGGCGGGGCGCGCCGCGCTAGCGGCATGAGCCTGTAGGCAAACAGGTTTTTAAAATCGAGGCGCCCCCGCTATACACGGTCAAAGAACCATCTCCAAAAATCCCTTTCATATTCTTGCGGATAACGGTTATTGAGACGGAACCCTTCCCGTAAAGAAAGCGCCGTCCCCTTGGGGCTAAAGGCTTTGCCTTTCATTACTGCTCCTTCTATAGACTATTGGTGTGCGTCGCGGGTTTTCAACCCTATGTCCATGCCTTTGACCACTAAAGGAAGCGGTGATATTCTGACCAGCGCGGAGATATGCTCGTTGCTGGCGTTAAATCCCGCGGAAAGGCCGGAGGCTTCGGCAGTTCCGTAATCCGGAACTGTGCCGGAAAAGTCTCCCTGCGCAATCACTTCGGAGTAGGCGGAAGACGGCAAGACCGCCGCCCTATAGCGTTCAAGCCCCAACTCGCTAAAGAAGTTTTTTTGCATTACCGCGCTTTCATCAGGGTTGGTAATGAACGCTCCTTCGCCGGAGATCAAGGTCGATCCGCTATGAAGATATTGGCAGAGACGACGCTTCCCAAAAAGTCTGCGGTAATTTCTAGTGAAACAATCCCTATATTTTGGCCATTCACATCAAACATGGTCTTTGACATAGCCAGCGCCAAGTTCCCCGTGTCAGGGTCCACATACGGCTCGGTGCAGGCGACTGCTCCTTGAGCCTGCTTTGCCAAAATAAATCATGACCTCGCGGTATTGTCCCGGTCGGAAGGAGGAATCCATTCAAGGTGGATCGCCGCATAGCCTCCCGGTTCAGCCCGGCGGATGTTGCTGGTGTAATACAAAAAAGATATATCCGGCAGTATCGCGGCGGTCTGTTTGAGGTAGGGGCGCATAACAGCGTCTGTTGAAGCGCCGTCATGCAAGAGAAAAGCGACTCCCTCAGCGGTTGCATGCAAGAGTTCCGTATACTGATTCAGCATACCGGTAACACTATCGCGGATATGAAAGGCATTTTCTTTAGTCGTCCTTTCAATCCCGGCATAAGAAACGCTACGATGGTAAGATGAAACGATTCTGATTCGCGGCATTATGAGCCATAGAGTCTCCTTAAGAAAGGTTTTACTGTACAGCAAAACCTTTTTACAAGCGCCCGCCTGCGGGCTTCTAAGTTCCCGGCTGCTATCAAAAGAGGCGCGCGACTCATGTTTACAGGAAGACATGGGTTTTGCGCATCAGCCGGGCGTGGTTGCTGACCGCGCCTTTCATCCCGCCGCGCCGTAAAGCGCTGAATAGCCCTCGTCCAAGTCATCCAATACAGACAGTTGTCCATACTTTTCTTATGAAGAGCATGGACAATCACAACGGTTTCAGGCGGTTTAGGCAAGGGGCGAAAATACATTCTCAGCAAAAATCCGGCGCTTGGCTTCGGGCGTTCAATAAAACTTGATAAAAAATTCTTTATACGCGCCGGTGGGGTTTTGGGGAGTCGCGGCGACGCCATCGACTCTGGCGTATGGAGGACCGCGCCGCAGCCATTTCAAAAATGCGCTCTGCTTTTTTTCATCGCCTTCCGACCAGACTTCGACATCGCCATCGCCGGTGTTTCTAACCCAGCCCGACAGTCCAAGCGTACGGGCCGCGTCTTGACATGCGTATCGAAACCCAACGCCCTGCACCCGTCCGGTAACACGCGCAAAAAAAGCGGTTTCAGCCATGCTCTTCCTCTTCAAGGGTCTGGACAACCTCTGCGGAAAACCCTTCATATTTCAGCCTTTGCCGCCTTGTACAAAGAGACTCAGCGTCAATTCGATTCTTTGCGGCGAACTTTTTCAATAACGCAAGCTCCGTTTCAAAATCAAGCGCGGCTTTCAGGGCTTTTTGGGCTGTCCTGCACGGGATTCCTTTCGCGCAAAGTTTTGCCAGCAGTTTGCTGGGGCTGTCGGCCTTTAGAGAAAGCCGCGATTGCATCCACAGTCCAGCATACCGTTCATCATTGACGGCTTCTATGTTTGAAAGATGATCGACGACTGTTTTTACACAGGAAGATGCGTGTCCACGCGCTCTCAATTTATGTTCAAGACCCACGCATGTTTGCTCGGCGTTGGCGATGAGGGAGAGGGCGGCGCGTTCAGCCCGCAAGCAGGCGCATGAAAATCGCAGTTCCGCATCTTTGTCTTCGGATATTTCAAATGGCGTTACTGCCGCCGGCGCCGCGCAGGATATAAAATCTTCTTTTAAATAAATGGTTTTTATAGAGAAAAGCCTGCCGTCCGATAGAGCGATACGGTAGACTTTTGGAGCATTTTCCGCTTTTATTGAGGTAATTTCCACGCTCATCACGTTAGGTAAGATAAATGAACCGCCACGCTTTTCTGAGCCGCTCTTCTGATCCCGCCAAGCGCCCGCTTGCAATCTACACTGAGCGGGCGCGGAGCGGGCGCATAGCGGCGGCAGGTTAACGCTTGGAAAACTGAAATCTACGCCGGGCGCCGCGCTGACCGTATTTTTTGCGTTCAACCATACGAGAATCGCGGGTCAAGTACCCGTTGGCGCGGAGGCTGGCGTAATTCGCCAGATCGATCTGGCACAACGCGCGGGCAAGCCCATGCCTGCATGCGCCCGCCTGTCCGTGAATGCCGCCCCCATACACATTGATGAGAATGTCAAATTTGTTCTCGCTGGCGGTTGCCATAAGGGGTTGACGCACCATTATGGCGTGTTCGCCCTGTTGGAAATACTGGACAAGCCCTTTGCCGTTTATCGTGATTTTACCATTGCCGTCTTTTATGTAGACGCGCGCAACCGAAGTTTTCCTTCTGCCAGTTCCAATGCCAAGATTTTCCATCAATTCACCTCTTATAATTCGATCTTTTCGGGATTTTGGGCCGCATGGGGGTGATCGGGACCCGCGTAGACCTTTACGTTGCTCAGGAGCTTGCGTCCAAGTGGGCCTTTGGGCAACATGCCCTTTACCGCCAACTCAAGGGGGCTTGCCGGATGTTTGCTGATGAGTCGCTCAAAGGTTTCAGACTTAAGACCGCCCGCATAACCAGTGTGCCGGTAGTATATCTTGTTCTGAGCCTTGCGTCCGGTAACCGCCACTTTATCCGCGTTTACAATCACTACAAAGTCGCCGCATTCTTGATGGGGCGCAAATATGGGTTTTTCCTTGCCCCGTACAATAGCCGCCGCTTTTACGGCGACTCTGCCGAGAGGCTTGCCTTCGGCGTCAATAACAAACCATTTCCGCTCAATTTGAGCCGGTTTCACAAATAGCGTTCTCATACCATAACCTTTTAGTTAAAATCAAAAATAGATATATAGTCTACAATAACGCCGCAATCTTTGTCAAGAGGCATATTGAGAGGGCGTATCGTTCAACCGTTATTCCCGTCTGTTTTTAGTTCGCGCACATGCGCAAATATCGTCTAGAGAATAGTACGCGGGAAGCGGCGCTGTTTTCCACCCGCCGCGAACCAAAGGATCGGGCTTCTCATTTCATCAATTCACCTTTTTTTCACGGCTTTCACTTTTCTCCTGGCGCCGCCTTTTGATCTGTCATTCGATCTGTCAAAAGAACCGCTCTTACCGTCATCCCACGGGGCGCCGGTTTTTTTTTCTTCCCTTTTGACTTTTTTCACAACAAGGCGTTTCTTGGGAAAAGACCCGCCGTCGCCATAGCTGTCGCCGCGGACATCCCTCCAGGGCTCGCCGCGCGCATCGCCATACACCGCGCCGCGAGCCGCGCGTTTTTTTTCACGGCCGGCTTTATCCATGACCTTCAAGGCTTCTTCAAAACCGCCCAAAAACTGCGTAAGATCATCGGCGAAAAGCACCACAGACTGCCGTTCAAAACCGCCTTCGTCTCTGTTTTTACTCTCGACAATGTTAAGGTAAATATCGCCCAGCCTATTCTCTTTTACATTGAAAAAATACGTCCTGTTCTGCAACTGGACCCGCGTTGAAAAAATCTCGCCTCGTAAACCCATACATTCTCCTCGCGCATCCACCCGGACGCGCATACCTATTCATTGTCGGCTTCAATGACCATTGCCCGTTGCCACGCAATCAATTCCCGCTCAAGCTCGAAACATTCAGCGTCAGCCATGATCCGAAACACAGGCTCGGTGCCGGAACCGCGCATCCAAAGCGAAGCGACACGCGCATCCTGATCGTCAATAAAGAGTATTTTCAATCCGCCGCGCCCGGCTTCGCCAAAATTCTTGATGTCACATCTTTCTTCTACGCCATTGTAACACGCCGCCTTCCACGCGACAATGCCGTATTGTTTGTATAGATGTTCTTTTTTATTTTCCCAATCACGCGAAAATATTTTCTGGTACCGTTCTTTTAAAATGGCGTGATCCGCAGACTTCACCTTGAGCAGCGCGTCCTGAGTATAGCCGCCGGTGCTGACAAAAAACGGAAGGGTCTTGATAATGTCCGACAAGGTAAAATCATCTTTATACGAGGCGATATTGCCCGAAAGATCGCGCCAAATCTCAAAAAGCCCCTTTTTATCGCCGGCGCTTCTTATGGCAAGCATTTTGAGCAGGGCAAACACCGTGTCGATGGGATCGCGCACCGCGGATGGATGCGTAATATTGCCGCCTGCGGAACCTTCACCCAAAATGCGCACCGTACAGCCCAATCCGCGCAGTCTTCGCGCAAGGGACACGACATTCGCCTCCCCCACTTCGGCGCGGAACAGCTTCGCGCCAAACGCCATGGCTATACCATCAATGCGCAACGACGTGGGATCGTTGACCACAACGGCGACATCATCAAGGAATCTGCCGTTTTCATCACAACGCAACGAGCCTGTCCATACAAGGTGGGACAATTCCGCGACACAGGCAAGCGCAAACACTTCCTGCGCCTCAAGAGCGCGAACCCGCTTCAAACTTTCGTCCCAAATCACGATGTTGCCCCGGTCGCCGTCACAATCCGGCATGTAGCCCATGACAAAAGCCGGATCGCGGGCATGCCGCTCTTCCAGAAATTGAGCCGCGCAGTCGAGCGATTCGCCTTCCGGCACGATGCGATGCGCTATATTTCCGGCCTCGCCATTGATAAAGGCGAATTTCACTCCGAGAGAGGGCAAGAATTCCCTGTCAATGGAAACAGCGCGCGCCGAACCGTTAAAGTCCGCTATGACGCCAATGGGATGATCCTGTATTGTTCTCTTAATGTCCGCGAACAGCTTCTCCTGTTCCGTCTTGTCCACGACAGCCGACACGACTTCCCGCGTAAAATCACGGTACGCAGACAGAGCCTCCTGTTTTACACGCGGCGCCTCATCGTACGCCGCGTCGATCAGCGTCTGATCAGCCCCGTTGATGAGAAACAACGCCTTTTCTATCCTGCCGGGGCCGGAAAGGAAGGAGCGGAACGCCTCAATGAGGAGCTTCGACTCGGAACCGGCGAGCACGCCGCCGTCTGTCAACCCGAATTTAAGCCCGTTGTGTCCGATTGGGTTGTGGCTTGCGGAAATATAGACAAACCCCTGCGTCCTGCCCGAAACGCCTTCGCTTCTCGCAAACGCCATTATTTCAGGAGCGGCCGTAATGCCCGTCCAGCGGACGGCGCACCCTTCGGTTGTCAATGACCGCATCATCACATCGGCAATGCTTTTGCCGGTGGGCCTCGCGTCCATGCCCACAATCAGCGCGGGGCGCGCAACGCCGGTTGTTTTCTTTACATAATCCGCAAAAACCTTGGCGGCGACAGCAACGATTATACTATGAGCCGGTGAAATTTCACTCTGGGGATTCTCTTCATTTCCGTCCGGAGCAAAAATGGCGCGCCAGCCCGAAGCGGATAAAATCATGGCGGAAAGCGCCGCGGAAAGCGCCGCATCCCGCAAGCCGGGATCGTCTTTTGTCAACTGCAATTTTAACCTCTGAATATTATATATATATATTTACTGATTCAGTATCGTCAAACACTCAAATATGGATAGTCTAGGAGGTATTGAGACAAATGTCAAGCGCCTCGCCGCAAACAACAGGCTGACAGCGCAGGCGCGGCGCCTCTTTTTGAAACGCACGCGGGCGAAGGCGCAGACTAACCGCCCCGCCCTTCAGAGCGCATCCTAAAGGGCGAAGCGGTTAGTCGTTCAATAACTGAAGTTATTGAACGCTCTATTAAAGAGAGGCTCTCTTATTTCAACATCGCCTTTTCTTCTTCCCATCTGTTTTTAAACACTGTGGCCACGTCATTCCATGTCTTGTTTCCAAGAGCATAATCGTAGAGGGTCGCGCCCAGATCGTCTTTGAACGCCTGACTGGGGAAGCTTGTAAAGTTCCATGAAACCGCCGAAAGATTGGGATTGCTCATAAAGCGGAACGCCTCTTTCTCAAGCGGGTTGTCCGGGCGCTCGTCAGCGCCGAACGTACTGAACGGGGTGACAAAGCCGAGTTTTTCAACAGCGGCTTTTTTGCCGTTAGGGGTATTGAAAAGCCATTCAAGGAGTTTGAGGGACGCCTCTTGAGACGCCTTTGAAGACTTGGCGTTGACGCAGATGAAGTTCTCCGTACCGGTGCATAAACCCTGGGTTTCCTCGCCGCTCACGCCCATGTAGATCGGCATATATTTGACATCGAACGACTGCACCACATTGCCGGCTATGCCCGCAATCTGCCCCCATCCCCATGTGCCGTTCTGCACCATAGCCGCTTTGCCGAGCGCAAATTCGGACATGGAATCGTCAACGGACTTGGAGCCGATCATCATAGGGTCCGTCACCGAATTGTTGATGTACAGATCAAAAATAGCGCGGTATTGATCGCCGTACGTCAGATCGATCTTCTCTAGGTCGCCTACACCCTTGTCGCGGTATTCGTAGTAAATTGGCAGATTCGCCAGATGGGTCTGCCAGCGCCAGTCCTCGCCGGGTCTGAACGAGGTTGACGCAAACACGCCGTCAATGCCCAAATCAAGCTTGTGAGCGGTCATGTCTTCCACCACAGCTTTAAGGGTGGCGAAGTTGTCGATCTGCGCGGCGCTGGAAATGTTCGTAACCGCGCGGACGGACAGCGCAAAGTATTTGCGGAAGATCGCGTCATTGTAAATGATGCCGTAGGTCTCAACCGCATAGGGAAGCCCGTACACACCGCCGCCCGCAGAAATAGCCATGCTTTTATCGGAAAGCCATGCGTACAGATTCGTGTCCTTCAGATCCGCCGTATAGGTCTTCCAGTTCAAGTAGCCTATGGGCCCGTTAATGTTGAACAGCGTCGGCGGATCCGATTTGGTAATTTCGGAGCGCAGCGTCTGCTCATAAGTGCCGCCCGCAGCGGTGACGACCTTGGCTTCAACGCCGGTTTCCGCAGAGAATTGGCCGATCACTTCCTTCCATTGGGCGTCGATTTCCGGCTTAAAGTTAAGCAGATAAACCCTCCCAACCGCGTCTTTGCCGCCGCAGGATCCGAATAGAACCGTTGCCAGCGACAATGGAATCAAGACGGTGAACAATTTGTTCAGCCTTTTTATATGCTTCTGCATGTAGTCCTCCTCATAAGGATAAAGAAATGCATTTGCGTTACGCAAATGTCAAATGCTGGATTTGAAACCGCCGCTATTATATGTCCCTTTCGCGGCGGCGTCCA
Source organism: Treponema sp. (assembly GCA_031257675.1). GTDB lineage: Bacteria > Spirochaetota > Spirochaetia > Treponematales > Breznakiellaceae > JAIRKH01. Next base: position 58,055 of record JAIROG010000104.1, read on the forward strand.
CCCACCAAGACGCGATCCCAGCCGGACGTTAGCCAACGTTCAAAGGCAACCTAAGGAAGCCCCCCCCCCCCCCCGGACAGTGCGAAAGCAACGACAAATTCATTCTGGACTGCGGCAAATTTATCGACAACCTCCTCAAAGAGATCGACTAGATCCGGCGCAAAATGCGTTCCTTTTCCCGCTGCAATGAGTTTCACCGCCTTGTCATGGGTAAGGGCTTTCTTATACGGGCGTTTGGATGTAATGGCGTCATACACATCGGCAATGGCCAACAGGCGCCCAAGAAGAGGGATGTTTTCTCCGGAAAGCCCTTTGGGATAACCGGATCCATCCCACCGTTCATGGTGAGTTCCGGCGAAAACCGCCGCATACTCAAGAAAATCACAGGCCGAGGATCTCGCTTCAATCTTTTTAATAACTTCTACGCCGATCGTCGTATGCCGCTTCATTATCTCGAACTCTTCTTCATTAAGCGCGTCTTTTTTTTGCAACACACTGTCGCTGATGCCTATTTTACCGATATCGTGCAGTTGGGAAGACAGGAGCAGGAGGTCGACATCCCAATCTTTGGTTATATCCTCGTATAGCTTCCGCTCCATCAGGCCGTCGACCAAAATTTTCAGATACGCCTGCACCCGCTCAATATGGCTGCCGGTAACATCGTCCCTACGGTCAACGATGTCAGACATGGTTCTCAATACGGCGTTTTGCAGTTCGACCACGGTTTTTGTCTTTTCGGCGACCAAGTTTTGCAGGTTGTTGTTAAATTTCTGCAATTCTTTCCGTTGCTCTTCGAGAACCCTTTGCTGGGAATTCACCAGAATATGCATCTCAACGCGCTTGCGGAGGATAAACGGCGAGAAAGGCTTTGAAATGTAATCAATTGCGCCGAGAGTCAGCCCTTTCATTTCGTCTTCAATTTCGTTCTTTCCGGTCAGAAAGATCACGGGGATTTTCAGCGTATCGGGATTCTCCTTCAACAACTTGATGGCTTCATAGCCGTCCATATCGGGCATATCAACATCAAGCAGGATAAGAGCCGGTTTATTGCGTTCAAGCAACTCAAACATCTTTTTCGCCGATAGCACAGTAAACACATTATAAAGCGACATTAGAGCGTTCTTGCCAATCTTGAGATTTGCTATACTGTCATCAACAATAATAATAGTTTTTCTGTCATCCATAGGTTGACCTCAATTTTTGTCATGTTTTTTTAATTGCCCGCCGCGCTTTTTTCAAAACTCTTGAGAAACCGTCTCTCATTATACACCTTTATATAAATTAGTAAAGTGGCTTTCAATAAAAATCGCAACGCTGACGCGCTCCAGCCAACGCCTTCTGAATAAACCATCCCGACCCCTTTAGGAGGCGCAAGGATACAAGGGCAAAAAAGGCGCGGCGGCCCCATTCCCCATTCAGGCGATTTATGCCATAATAAGAAACCATGCAAAAAAAACGACTAATCATACTCGGTGCGGGAGTCATGCAGGGTCCCGCAATCAGAGCCGCGAAAAAACTGGGGCTTGAAACCATTGTGGTGGACGGCGATCCGAACGCCCCCTGTGTTTATGAGGCGGATCGTTTTGAGAACATCGATCTTAAAGACAAGGAGTCCATAGAAGCCCTTGCGCGTTCTTTGCAGCCGCGCGGCGCGCTTGCGGGCATTATGACCGCAGGCACGGATTTTTCGGCTTCGGCCGCGTGGGTCGCGGAACGCTTGGATCTTCCCGGTCCGTCTTATGAGACGGCGCTGAACGCATCCGACAAGGAGCGTATGCGTTCCTGTTTCAAACGGGACGGCGTTCCCTCCCCCGCTTTCACAACGGCGTCCGCCGCGCCGGACGCGGACTGGGAAACGCCTTTTCCCTTTCCGGTTGTTGTGAAACCAGTTGACAACATGGGCGCACGGGGCTGCCGGCGCGCGGACACGGGCGAAGACCTGCGCGAGGCGATCCGCGACGCCCTTCCCTTCTCCCGTTCAAATAGAGTTATAATAGAAGAATATATGGAAGGGCCCGAATTTTCCGTTGACGCCATTGCATGCCAAGGAGAAATCATCATAGCCGGACTTGCGGATAGGCACATCGCATTTCCGCCCTACTTTATTGAAATGGGACACACCATGCCCGCAGATATCGACCCGGAAACCGCCGAAAAGCTGCTCTCCGCGTTCAAAGCAGGCGTCCGCAGCCTCGGCATAGCCAACGGCGCCGCAAAAGGAGATGTCAAACTCACGACCAAAGGCCCCATGATAGGCGAGATAGCGGCGCGGCTTTCCGGCGGCTACATGTCGGGCTGGACATACCCCTATGCGTCAGGAGTCGAAGTTACCCGCGCCGCCATAGGAGTCGCCATAGGGGAGAATCCCGCGGCTGTCGCCGCGTCCCTCGCGCCATCGCGGAATTGGACGTCGGCGGAGCGGGCGTTTATCTCCATACCGGGCGTAGTCCGCTCCGTAACGGGAAGCGACGCCGCCAAAGCGGTTCCCTACGTACGCGACCTTTTCCTGCGGGTAAAACCGGGCGACGCGGCGCGTTTTCCGGTGAACAATGTAAGCAAAGCCGGCAATGTCATAACCGCCGCGCCCACCCGCGCCGAAGCCGTCCGCGCCGCGGAAACAGCGGCCCGCTCAACGCTCGTGCGGCTGGAAGCGCCCAATGAGGAGACGGCTTCTTTTCTGGAACACGGCGGAGCGCCGGGAGCCTTCCCGCCGTCCGCTTACACGATCTCTCCCGCAATGCAAAATCTGCTGGAAAACCTGCCGGCGGGGATTGAAAAAAACATGGACTGCCCTTATAATAAAAACATTCTGGAAAGAAGCGCCGGTCAATCCTTCTGTATTATGCCGTTCCCTGAATTTGAAACAGCGGAATATACGGATTGGCTGGGAAGAAACGCACAGGAAAGTTTGGAAGCCGTCAGAACGCTTGCCGGACTTTCTCTTCCGGTGAAGCGGCGCGCGTGTTCCGGTACGGCTTTGGGGCGCGGTTTTTGGAAGGCGCTTATAAGGGGAGGCTATCAGGGGGCGGTTTATCTGATAGATTCTTTACTGTCAAGGGGTTGATATGGAAAAGAGGGTGAACCCTATACCAGACCATCGTTTTTTTCTATTTTTTCTACGCATCCTCCTTGTTGCGCCGCTTGCCGCAGCCCAGCCGCAGGATAAAACCTTTTCTTTAGAAGACGCGCTCGCCATATTGCCCGAATTCCAATGGGATCCTTTTCTGCAAACCGGCACTTTTTACAGTTCAGGACATTACGCCAGTTTTCAGGTGGGGCTTAAAGGAGAGCGCTGTTTCTCGCTGATTGACGGGTATGAGGTCGTCAGCGCGCCTTCGCCTTATATGGAAAACGGAGCGATCCGCTTTCCTGAAAGTTTCATCATCTCGCTCAAGAACGCCATTGACGCTGAGATCAAAAATGATCTGCAACCGTTCAAGGTGGCGGCAATCATCATTGATCCCGGGCATGGCGGCAAAGATTCCGGAGCCACAGCCGTACAGACCCTCAATGGGAAGAAGGTCTCCCTGCGGGAAAAAGACATTACGCTTGCCGTAGCGCTCAACCTGCGGGACAGGCTGGTCAAACGTTATCCCGGCAAAAAGGTGCTTATGACACGCGAGACCGACGTTACGCTGGCGTTAGAATCACGGGCGTCTTTTGCGAATGGGATAAAACTTGAAGAAAACGAAGCCATCATCTTTATCTCTATTCATTGCAATTCGGAAATGAACGCAAACCTCAAGAAGAATCCGGCGCGTGGATACGAAATATGGTACCTTCCCCCCAAGGTGCGGAGAGAGATCATTGAAAAAGACAGCTTCAACGGGAGCGATGCGGTCAGAAGCATTCTCAACACCTTGAAAGAAGAGGAATTCACCTACGAAAGCAAGCTGCTTGCTGCGTCCCTTCTTGCGCGGTTTGATGAATTCATCGCGCCGGCAAGCCCTTCACGCGGTATAAAAGAAGAAGAATGGTATGTGGTGAAAAGAACCAACATGCCTTCGGTTCTGATAGAACTCGGCTTTATAAGCAACCCCTCAGACGCGGCGTTGCTGTTTGAGAAGCAGTCCCTTGAGAAATACAACCAAGCCCTTTTCGAGGGTTTGGTTGATTTTGTAACGCTTTACGAAAAACCGGGAGGCTTTAGCATCATAGAATGAAATCCACTTCCTCTATTTTTTCCATTGCAATCCGCTTTCTTACCGGCAAGCGCATGAGGCGATTTTTGTACCTTGTCATTCCCAGCGTCATTGCGCTCAAGAACGCGGCGGACTCTGATACAATCCGGCGCGCGTTTGTCTTTTATAACATGAAAGATTACACGCCTCAAGCGGAAGAACACATGTTGCTGCGCTCTCCTTCCGAAGAAGCGTCTCTCACGCGGTACGTGGAAGAGACGCTCTTTGGACCGCGCAACCCAGAGTCGGCGCCGCTTTTTCCCAGAGGGACAAAACTGCTGTCGCTCTTTTACAGAGACGGAATCGTTTACATCAATCTTTCCGAAACGGCGGCGCTCCCTGTTGTCATCGAAAACGGCGGGGCTGTGCCGATGGAAGGCGGCGTAGAGCGGGGGTTCTCGACATTCAGAGAGAGCCTTGCAAGAAACTTTCCTTTCATAAAAGAGATCAAGTTTTTTATTGCGGGACATTCGATAGATTTTTGATAAATTTGAGAGAAAAGACATTGACAATTTTAGCAAATAGCGTATAATGATAGAAAATCATCTTTTTAAGATTTTTGCAAATCAAAGGAGTTATGGATGAAACGGATTTTCATTCTTTCGATCATTTCGTTGTTGGCAATAGGATCTCTTCTTGCAAATGAAGATGTCTTAATTGACTTTACACTGCTTGCGGCAGACACGCCGGCGGAGGATAACAATGGCATAACGGCGCTCAATGAGGCGACCACCATTGACACTTCCAACTACACCGCCAACAACTACACGGACGAGCAGAAGGCTCTTATGAAGACCTCTCTTGCTATTGAAAACTGGCTGGTAAAGATTTCAAATTCTTCCGCGACCATTCAAAATCAGAGTGTGAGCAAGAGTAAAGAAGCGGCCTCAAAAGCATACGGAACGGTATTGGGCGTTCGCGCTCGTTTCCCGAATGCAAATTGGAATGCGGTGGCTACCATTAAACCGCCGTTTGAAATTCCTGCGTATGAACCGGCTGCTGAAGGAAGCGAAGCCTCTTCTAAATTTGAAGGCGGATATGGCGTAATCAAGAATGTGGGAAGCATTAAATCCGTGTCGGTTAGCGTCTACGGTCTTAACTATCCTTATACGCTCTATCTTATCCTCCTTGACGGAAATGGAAAAGAACTTACGATTAACCTCGGCTCGCTTAATTTTCAGGGATGGGGTGAGGTTCGGTGGGATAATCCGCGTTACCCCCAAGATGTACGGGATCGTGAGCTTGCTCTCACGCCCATCTATCCCCAAGAGTCAAGCTTAATCAAATTTAGCGAATTCCGCATTATTAAGACCGGAGATCAAGCTGGGGGCGATTTCGTCACCTATTTCAAAGATGTTAAAGTCATCTACGATCAGGCTGTTCTTGAGGAAGAGCGCGATATTGACGATGAGTCTATCTGGCAGATTCAGACCATCCGCGAGAATGAGAAGAATAAAGCCACGCAAGCCAACCAGTCCAATTCTCTTTTCTTGCAAGCTGTTGACAAGAAAAAGCAAGCGTCCGAATCCTTCGATGCCCAGCAAGAAGAGCAACCCGCTGATGAATAAGCGCGCCGCTTAAACACAACTGGTACGTAAAAAAGGCTGCTGACAGGCAGCCTTTTTTACTCTAATTGAATAACAATGGACTTACCTGACAAAAAAAAATTGCAAGACAGTTACATTCATTATGCGGAAGTACGGTTAGCTACAGCCAAAGGGATTGAAGCGTGTTTGGAGAATATTCTCTCGTTTCTTTCTCCCCGCCCTACGGTCAAAGGGAGAATTAAGGACTTTGACAGCTATTACAAAAAATATATTAAACTGCTGAAACAAAACACCGGCAACGCGGAAGCTCCGCTCATAACCGATATTATAGGCATCCGGGTGGTGTGTCCTTTTATTGTGAATCTTGATGAAGTGCAACAAATCATCGGCGAACATTTCACAGTTATTGATATTGAAAAAAAAGGTTCGAACTATTCCTACAAGGAATTCGGATATGAATCCATACATCTTTTGATAAATATACCGCATGATATTATAGAAAAATTCACTTATTCAGGTTGCGATGTCGCTGAAATCCAGATACGAACCATTTTGCAGGACGCATGGGCTGAAGTTGAACATGAACTCGTGTACAAAGCGGAATTCACCCCGTTTGACATGAACATGAAACGAAAACTTGCGTCAATCAACGCAAGCCTCTCTCTTGCGGACATCATATTTCAGGAAATCAGGGATTATCAGCAACAGCTTCATGCGGAATCAAGCAAACGCCGGGAAGATTTTTTCAACAAGTTGGAAGAGAATATCGACACCTTCCTCTTTAGCGATATCGAGCTTGCGTCAGAAACAAAGGCGTATACCGTATGGGAGCAGAGCAAAAACAATGCGAATATGAGCATAGACGATCTCTTGTTGACTGCGCTTTACGCGCATAACCGCAAAGATTTTAATACGGCAATCAAACAATACACCCGAATTCTGTCCATGCGCCCTAAAAACAACATTATTTCCATCATTTACAGTCACCGCGGCATGGCAAATTTCGCGCAATCTTGTTATGAAGACGCGGTCGTTGACTTCAACAAAGCGCTTGAATATGACGACAAAGCGTACAAAGCCGCATATTATCGCGGACTCGTAAGGCTGGTTCAGCGCAAGTGGGTTGAAGCGGTCGATGATTTTACGCTTTCGCTCGCCATCAATCCCTATCAACCTTTCTGCCTGTACCGCCGCGGACACGCCAATTATCACAATGGCGATAAGATTCAGGCGCTTTCCGACTGCGAGGCGACTCTTCTCCTGATGCCGGATTTTGAAGACGCCATGAAATTTAAGAAATTTATCTTACATAGAATGAACTTTGTGTAAAGAGAGCCGCCTTGCGTCCACGCGCGCATCAGGATGCGGCATAGAAAGGGCTTGTCAGCTCATGGACACAGGAACGCGCTTTTCTGTCCGCTTCCCACACCGCATCCACCGTAACGGCACCCGTCCAGTCCCGTTGCAGAACAGCTTCCACAATACGCGCAATATCAAGGAAGCCGATCTTTTCTTCTAAAAACAGGGACACCGCCACCTCGTTAGCCGCGTTGTACGCCACTGGATACAACGCCCGCGCTTTTGCGGCCCGGTAGGCGAGCGGGAGAAGGGGAAATTTCTTTTCATCCGGCGCTTCAAACTCCAGCATTACGGATGTCAGATCAAAACTATCAAAAGAAACATCGCCTTTGTTCGGGAAAAACAATGCGTCCTGAATGGGGCGGCGCATGTCAGGCTTTGATAGTTGGGCGTACACGCTGCCGTCTAAAAACCGTATCATGGAGTGAACGATGCTTTGGGGATGCACCACAACCTTCACCTTGTCGGGCGGCATGGCAAACAGTTTCACGGCTTCAATCACTTCAAGCCCCTTGTTTGCCATGCTTGCGGAATCAATGGTGATCTTCGCGCCCATCTTCCATGTCGGATGGGCGAGCGCATCTTTCGGTTTTACCCAAGCAAGTTGTTCAGCCGGCAAGTCGCGGAACGGTCCTCCCGACGCGGTGAGTATGATCGAATCGAGTTTTTCCGCATCGCGGCTGGCGCCGTCTGCAACGCCGGTATGGGCGCGTAAAAGCTGGAAAACAGCGGAATGTTCTGAATCAACGGGTATGATGTTGACGTTTTTTTCGCGGGCTTTCCTGAGCGCCACCTCCCCCGCCATAACGACAGTCTCCTTATTGGCAAGAGCAAGGTCCATGCCGGCGTCAATCGCAGCCAATGAAGGCGCCAGCCCCGCCGCGCCCGCGATGCCGTTTACGGCAAGGGCGCAAGCGCCGCCGCCAGACTGCGCGCACTCCTCTATTGCCCGCAACAGACCTTCGCGCCCGGTGTAGTGAATTGCTTTTGGCGCGTTTTCGACCTTGCCGACAAGCGCGAGACGGGCGCCGGGGTATTCTTTACCGAGTTGGAGCAGAGATTTTTCATCAGTGTGCGCGGAAAAGAGAACCGGCTTGAAGCAATCGGGATTTTTACGGATAACATCAAGGGCGCTTCTGCCAATGGAACCTGTAGCGCCAAGAATCGCTATCGCTTTCATACGTTTGCAACCGTCCCATTATTCCAATTACGTGAAGAAGAACCAATACACCACGTAAAATACGGGCGCGGCAAGCGCGATTGAATCGATGGAATCCAGTACGCCTCCACGTCCCGGAATGATGAAGCCTGAATCTTTCGTATCCGCGCTCCGTTTCATAACCGATTCTGTCAAGTCTCCCAAAGAAGCGGTTACACCGGTAACAAAGCCAATAAAAATGCCGGATGCCGCCGCCGGAATCGCAGGATAATGTTTGGACTCCAATATTTGCGGGAAAAACATAGCCGCGCACAGACCGATCAGCATTGAGGACACAAGACCGCCCATGTAACCCGCTATACTCTTGTTGGGGCTTGCGAGAATAATGCCGCGGTTGTTCTTGCCGAAAAGTATGCCAAAAGCCCACGCCGCCGAATCGTTGCTGATAACCATGAGGAGAAACACAATAATGACGAAGGCGGCGTGTTGCCAGCGTGTCATGCGTATGATCCATGACATGAAAAATCCGGGATATACAAGCGCCGCAAAACCGGCGCCCATATATTCAAGGGCATGTTTAAGTTTCACTCCCGTGCAGAAAACCCTGGAAATAACGATCCAAATCGCGGCGAGTATCATAACGCCGAACAGGAAATCTTCATTTATGTGAAAGCTAGAAAACAACGTCATTGCGCCGGGAATCAGACCTCCCAACACGGCCGTCTCAACAGGGAGAATGTCCACGCCTTTTTTTCTAAAAAGACCGCCCAGTTCAGCGGCGCCTATGGAACACAAGGCAACGATCACTATGTTCATGACAAGGTGGTTTTTATAAGGCAAAAGAACAACGACCACCACAAAAGGAAGTCCAATGAAAAATATCAGGAGCCGTTGCACTATTTTATTCATAGAGGCGCTCCCGCCTCGTCTATAGCGCTGTTCACGGCGCCGAACCTGCGTTCCCGTTTCTGAAAACTTTCAACAGCTTCCGCAAGATCCGCGCTGGTCCAATCCGGCCATAGTTTATCGGAAATATAATATTCCGCATACGCGGACTCCCACAAAAGAAAATTGCTTGTCCGGTATTCGCCCGCAGTTCTTATGATGAGATCCGGATCCGGAACATCGGGGTTGTCCAGATGCTTCGTAATAACGTTTTCGTTGATTTCAATCGCTCTGCCGGACGCGCTGGATGCGCCCGCAATGCCGGCAAGCGCCTTGTTTACGGCGCGGACAATTTCGTCTCTGCCGCCGTAATTCAAGGCGAGGATCACCTGCATGCCGGCAAACATTTCCGTGTCTTTGCACACCTCGGCAATATCTTTAGCGACATCCGGCGGAAGTTTTGAAAGATCGCCGGCATGCCGCACCCGGATGTGATTTTCGCGGCAAAAAGAAAACTCGGCTTTCAGATACTGCCGCACTAAGTCCATAATAAACCCGACTTCCTCAACTGTACGCTTCCAGTTTTCAGTAGAAAACACATACAATGTCAAGAAGTCAATCCCCATGCCGCTTGCGGCTTTAACGATCTGTTTTGCGGCTTGAAGCCCTTCACGGTGACCCTGCGTACGCATCAGTCCCCGCGCTTGCGCCCATCTGCCGTTCCCATCCATTATAATACCGACATGTAAACCCATCAAACTTCCATTATTTCTTTTTCTTTTTCCGCCAGAATCTTATCAATATCTTTGATGTAGTTGTCGGTCAATTTTTGCAACTCGTCAGACAACTTTTTTTCTTCATCTTCTGTAACCGCGGAGGCTTTAAGCTGTTTCTTGAGTTCGTCGTTGCCGTCTCGCCTGATATTGCGTATTGACACGCGGCATTGTTCCGCCTGTGTTTTTGCGACTTTGGCGAGATCTTTTCTCCGCTCTTCGGTAAGGGGCGGAATGGCGATGCGGACGATCTTGCCGTCACTGCTGGGATTCAAAGACAACTCAGACGAACGGATGGCCTTCTCAATCTCGCCGATCAACGTCTTATCCCACGGACTTATGACCACAAGCCGGGCTTCCGGCGCCGATATGGCGGCCAGTTGATTGATAGGCTGCTTGTCGCCGTAGGCGTCGACCCGTATTTTGTCGAACAAGGCGGCGGACGCCCGTCCAGTCCGAATGGCGGCAAACCCGTCTTTAAGGGACGCGATGGTCCTTTTCATTTTGTCTTCCGCGTCCACTATCACTGAATTCATAGACACCTCTTCTTTAAGCAACGCAAGGACATAGCGGCGGGCGCCGCAACAAGCGACGCGCGACGCCGGAAATTGCAACTTGCATGAACCGGACTCAACCGTTTCACTGCGTTCCCGCTCCCCACGCTTTACTCCTGACCTACTTTGAAATACACGTATTCCGCTATGCAAACCTTCGCTCCAGTCTGTTTGCCGAAATTGTCAAGCGCCTGCGCCACCGTGATCTTTTCATCCTTGATGTAGCCCTGATCCAACATGCAGATGGATTTAAGGTACTTGTTGAGCTTGCCTTTTAGGATGCCCTGCTTCTGTCGCTCGCTCTTTCCTTTGAGTCCCTCGTCCGCGTCTATCTGTTTGCGGAAGATTTCTTCCTGTTCCGTAACAAACGCCGGGTCGAGTTCCGCCTGATCAATCACCACAGGCGTGAAAGCCGCGATGTGCATGGCAAGACTATAGGCGAAGTTTTCCGCGTCAGCAGACTCGAAGGCGCCGCTCTTGTCCGCAGACAGCTTCACCACAATGCCGATGGCGCCATCTCCGTGGATGTACTGCGTGAGGCGCTCGTTGTCAGCGGCCACAACCCGTTTAAGGCGTTTAAGCGCCAAGTTCTCGCGTATTTTGGTGGCAAGGTCTGTTACCAGAGCGTCCAATTCCCCGGTGGGAGCGTCTATATCCTGCTCAAGAGCCTTGTCCGCAATAACACCGCCAAGCTCAATAAATTCGGGATTGCGGGCGACAAAATCGGTTTCAGAGGCAATTTCCACGAGAACCGCCTTTTTATCCTTTATTTTTACAAAAATCTTGCCTTCGTTGGTCGCCCGTTCCGCGCGTTTTTCAACCGCCGCAAGCCCCTTCTCTTTAAGGAGCTTCTCAGCCGCGCCAAAATCGCCATTCGTCTCTTCCAGAGCTTTCTTACACTCCATTGGTCCGGCTCCGGTCTTCTCTCGAAGCTTCTTCACTTCCGTTGCGCTTATCGCCATTTAATTGTCTCCTTCATATATTTTATCCTCATCAACGAGAAGCTCATCATCGTCTCCATCGGCATCGCCGCTCTTTACTGGAGCGGCGGCGCCGGATTTATAGGCGTCAATATCAACCTCGGCGTCCTCTTCTTTGAGGGAAGCGTCGGTTAAAATATCTTCCATGGCTTCGCCGCCGGCTTCTTCCAATATGCGCAACCCCACTTCGTTATCGGTCTCTATCACCGCGTTCGCTATGATCTGGGTGAACAGCGTGATGGCGCGAATCGCATCGTCATTGCCGGGAATGGGGTAATCAATGCCTTCCGGGTTGCAATTCGTATCGACCACCGCCACAATGGGAATGCCCATGCGCTGCGCTTCGGCGACCGCAATGGCTTCTTTCTTTGTGTCGATGATGAACAGAATGCCGGGCAACTCCTTCATTTCCTTGATGCCGCCCAAGTTCTTCTGGAGTTTCTCGCGCTCCTTGCTTAAAGCCGCTATTTCTTTTTTGGTAAGATTCTCAAAAGTGCCGTCAACTTCCATCTTTTCGAGTTTCTTTAGACGGCGCAATGATTCTTTAATGGTGAAAAAATTGGTGAGCATACCGCCCAGCCACCGGTTGTTCACATAGAACATGCCGCACCGCTCGGCTTCTTTCTGGATCGCCTGTTCAGCCTGTTTCTTGGTGCCGACAAACAACACGGTCTTGCCGGATTTGATGATCTTCCTGACCGCTTCATAGGCGTCTTTGATCGCTTGAATGGTCTTCTGGAGATCAATGATGTGAATCCCGTTTCGTTCCGCAAAAATGTACTTCTTCATACGCGGATCCCAACGCCTCACTTGATGACCGAAATGCACTCCGGACTCAAGCAAACTTTTCATGGTAACTACTGCCACAAAATCCTCCTAACATCTTTTACAAAAGGTCGTCTCATCGCGCCCTTTTTCCTACCCTGTATCTCACCGTACGGTGGAAACTATGCGGATATACCTGCAACCGGCTCAAAACGCGCCTTTTGGACAGCCGTTTTGAAGCGGGAGCCTTCCCCAAAACGCGAACTATGTTCGGGTTAGTTTTGAGAAAGGCTTTCGAAAAAGCGGTCAAAAGCCCGTTTTTCTTTTAAATCTAAAGTCGCTTTCCCAAAAACTGTCACTCTGCGCGTTTTGGGAAAGCCTCGCAGATTTATAATATACCTATCAATAGAAAAAAACAAGGGGGGAATCTTGCTCATGGGGCGGTCTGAAATTCGTCTTGTGCGCGGCGGTTTTTTGCCATCGCTTGAAAGATGCGGGTTTTTATTCGTGAAGAGACATACCGTCCTGAATGGACCCGGCGGCGCATGGCGGTTGCCATGCGCTTTCAAACTTTATAAAGCGAATTGTTGTAGAAAAGAGCCGCATATTCTTATAAAATAACGGACTTGTCCAACAATCCGGTTGGTTGTTGAACAAGTCTAATAAACCCGTTTCAAAACGTATGGAACAGCCTTGCGTAAGAGCGGCCGCAGTCAAAAGAAGGGGATTAACGATATGGCGCGAACAGCGGATTTAAGCGGATTGTTGTCTTCTAAATATGCGGCGGCATGCATCCGGCGTTTATCCCCCGCCCGCCGCACGGTGTATTAGCATATAACCGGAGACGCTTTGGCGGATGTTTCGTCTCCGCAACCCCCAACCTCGCGTGACGCCGCAAACAAGAGATGGCGGAAATTCAATCCGGCGGCGGACGTGATGGGAACACCGTTGCCGTCCGCGAGAACCCCGCCGCCTATCTGAGGGAGGATCACCGGGACAGATCCGGCCCGGCGGCGGAACATCGGCTGGGAAAGGCTACGCCGTACATTTCAGCCTGTCCGCATACATCGACAGCGACTTTAGCGGCAATATTCCGGCTGCGACGGATGGAACAACAACCGGCGACTGGACAACGGTGAAATACACGCCCGCAATAACGGCGCGCGCCGCCCTCTTACGAGGGCGGTTTTTTTGACGTGCAGACAGCCAGAAGCGGCTCATAAAAACGCAACGCCAGATCGCCCGTTTTGTTTGTCATCGCCTGGATGATGCGGTTTTTGTACTCGTGAAAGGACGGGCGATCCTCCACGAGGATTTTCGCGGAAAACGCGCCGTTGTTCAAAACAAGGATTTCATCAGAGATTTCAAGAAGCTCGTCAATGTCCGTGGAAAAAAGCAGAACGGCGTTATGCCCCACGTTACGCCGCGCAACGGAGCGCACCTTATCCGCGAGCAGTTTCCGCGCCTGCGCATCCAACCCCCAGCCCGGTTCGGACAAGATGAGCAGGCTTCCCCTTGTCGAATCTGGAGGCGCCGGATGCGGAGAAGCCTTTGCCAAAGCGTCCAATTCGGCAAGCTCGCGCTCCAAAAGCAGCTTCTGCAATTGACCGCCCGAAAAAGACGAGGCCGCTTCCCGCGTTGAACGGCTGCAACCGGCTCTCGCCATGATCGTTTGCGCCCATGCGTCAAGAAACGGAGTGTCGAGAAAAAAAGAACGGCCTGGCTGCCTGCGGTGGGCGTGAACAACAAGATTATCCCACATAGAAAGATCCATCGCAAGACAGGCGTTTGTACGGTCGGCGTTCAGATACGCCATGCCCGCGTTGCGGAACAGCGCCGGCGTATCGCCATCCGGCGTCCCGCCGCCTTTCTTTGAAGACAACCTCGTATTATTGAGGATGATGTCTCCCGACGTAACGGGAAGCAGCCCCGCAAGCGCCAGTTCCAGCGTCTCAAGTCCGCTGTCTCTGACGCCCGCTATGCCGGTGATGCTGTCGGAGCGAATCTCCATGTCAATGTTGCGGACAAACGGTTTGTCCGGCGCTTCCACCGCAAGGTTCTTGACGGAAAGAATCACGCGTCGCCCGATCCGCGCCGTTTTTGAGGAAGGAGAAGTTTCGTACACGGGTTGTTCGGCGGCATCGGGCGACGCGCCGGCAGGAGCCGGTTCCCCAAACATAAGGGCGTTGAGCGTTTTCACATCGGCGTTTTTCGCCTCCAGCGCCGCGACTGCTTTTCCGGCGCGGAGAACCGTTATTCTGTCGGCAAACGAGAGAACTTCATCCAGTTTGTGGGAAATAATGATCAGGGAAAAGCCGCGCCGCTTCAACCTGTCAAAGAGAGTGAAAAGCCGCGCCGCTTCGGACTGGGAGACGACGGCGGTCACTTCATCGAAAATGAGAATGCGGCATTTCCTGAGAAGCGCGTTGACGATTGCCGCAAACTGCCGCTGGCAAACGGACAGCCCGCCCGCCCGCCTGTCAAAGGGGAGATCGAAACCCCATTGGGCGCACAGATTACGCGCTTGCGCCCGTTGCAACGCAGGGTGGACAAAAAAACCATTCTCCGCGCCCAACGCGCAGTTTTCCCAAACCGTGAGATTGGGAACAAGGGACGGGTGTTGCCGCACCATGCCGATGCCATTGTTGAGGGCGTCTTTCGGGGATTTGAAACGGCGCTCCACACTGTTTATAACGATACGCCCGCTTGAAGGGGGCAGACTGCCGGCGAGGATGTGCATAAGCGTTGACTTGCCCGCCCCATTCTCGCCTACAAGCGCGTGGATTTCACCTTCACGAAGGTCAAAATCCGCGTTGTCAAGCGCGTGAACTTCATTTGCCGGGAATCGTTTGGTTATATGAACAAGTTGTACCACCGGCAACGATCTTTCAGGAGATCGCCGTCTCAAGCGCAATCTCCACCATTTGGGTCAATGTCTGCTGCCGCTCTTCGGCGGTCGTCGTTTCTCCTGTGATGATGTGATCGGAAATGGTGAGCAAGGCGACGGCTTGCCGCCTGTATTTCGCCGCCAAGGTGTAGAGTTCAGCCGTTTCCATTTCAAGCGCGAGGCAGCCGAATTTCGCCCACAGTTTCCAGTCATCCGGGCTTTCGGTGTAGAACATATCCGAAGAAACAACGGATCCCGTCTTTACCTCCCACCCTTTAGCCGCCGCAATGTCATAGGCTTTTTTTAGCAGAGGGAAAGACGCCGCCGGAGCGAAGCTCCGTCCTCCGAAGCGGATGCTATTTGCGCCAGAATCGGTTGACGCGGCGGTCGCAATGACCACATCGCGCACGTTCAGGTCGTCCTGAATGGAACCGGCGGTGCCGATACGGATGGCTTTCTGTACGTTGTACTCGCGGAACAACTCGTTTACATAAATGGAAATTGAGGGGATGCCCATGCCCGTCCCCTGCACCGATACGGGTTTGCCTTTGTAGGCGCCGGTGTAGCCGAATATATTGCGCACCGCCGTATATTGGCGGGCGTTTTCAAGAAATGTCTCCGCTATGAATTTTGCGCGCAATGGATCCCCGGACAAAAGAATCGACTGGGCGATTTCACCCGGATTCGCCGCGATATGAGTTGACATAATTGATTGTTACTCCTTTCGTGAAAAGAATAGCATAGGTGACGGAGGTATGGGAAGGGGGAGAATTTCGCGCCATAGGGCGGACGCCTTGATCCTTGAAAAACATGGAAAACCGGATGCGCATAAGGCTTGGCATAAACTGGAAGCCGCTTGGAAGCCGCTTGGAAACCGCTTCCCTTGTCTCGAAATCTCAGTACAGTCCATGGAGCATGTATACGGCAAGCGGGGACGCGGATTTGATATGACAGCAGCCGCAATATGCTAGCGTTAACGTGAGGCGTCTTCATGATGAGAAGGAAGATTTTTGCCCTCTATCCCTTGATCTTTGTAAGAAAGTCATTATAATCCAGTGAGATATGAAATTAGATGCATGTCAGAGCCTGTTCCAAAATGCGAACTTCTGGTTTGCGAACCAAAGGTTCGATGATACAGGTTTGTGGAACAGCGATCAAAAGTCCGCTGTTCCACAAACTGCCGCTCTGCGCGTTTTGAGAGGGCTTCGCTCTTTTTTTCTCATATTCTTTTTCGCCTTCTTTCCGGTTTTCACATTCGCTTCGCCTTTCACCATGATTTCGGCGGGCGATCCGGCGCTGGAAGACCTGCGATTTTTGGCGATTCAATCGGGAAAAAGTTTGCTGTCTTTGACACCGCCGCTTTCACGGGACGAGACGTTGCTCATATTGGAAGACATTGACGCGGACAACCTCTCCCCTGCCGGCGAAGCGGCGTACAATCGTGTAATGGAAGCGCTCAATCCGAAGCCGCTCTATTCAAGCGGGTTTCTCAGCGTAGACGCCCATATACAAGCCGGCGCGGAAGCGCGGGTACGGACAAACCCCGCTGTCTCGTGGACGCAAAGCGACAAGGACAGCCCTCCGCTTCTGGCGCTGCCGGCGAGTGTGTACGCCGCGGACAAGGCGCAGTTGTTTATAGCCCCCCTGTTGGCGCGGTCGAGATCGTATTTCAATGAATCCGGCGCGTACTTTGGATCGAACATTCCGTCTGACGCGGGGCAGATCGACATAAGCATGCCCTTGCGCGCCTTTTTTGCAACCGGCGGCGCGTGGTGGAATTTTGAAATAGGGAGGGACCGGCTCTCCTATGGACTTGGGCGCAGCGGCAACATGGCTGTTTCAGACACGCCCGATTATTATGACATGGCGCGGCTTTCGGTGTTTTCACCAGCAATCAAGTACTCGCTCATGGTGAGTCAGATGCCGCTTGCGCTAAATTCAACAATGGCCGGAGAAGCGCAAGGAGGCGATCTCACTCAAACGACGCAACGGCATCTTTACGCGCATAGGCTTGATATCCGGCTGTTCAAATGGGTGTCTTTGGGTCTTACGGAAGGAATCATGGTGGGGAATTCTCCGCTTGAACTGCGTTTTCTCAATCCTTTGGCGATATTCCATTCTTTTGCGGCATGGCGCGATTACGACAGTTGGGGCGGAGGAGAGCGTTCAGATATGGCGGGATCGCTTTTTTCACTTGACGCAAGCTGGGCTATACTGCCATCTCTTTTAGTGTATGGTCAATATGTACTGAACGAATGGTCTACGCCGTACGAGTTTGAACATTGGCCCGATGCGCAGGCGCCCAACGCGACGGGTTTCTTGGCCGGAGTGGAATACACCCGCGATCTTGCGGGCTGGGGCGCATCTTTTTACGCGGAATATATGTATTCCGACCCCTACCTCTATATCCTTTCCACTCCATTTGGAAGCCACATTTGGATGCGCCGCATCTCCGACAGCGAGCCGTTGCGGTACAGTTGGATAGGACATCCGGAAGGCAGGGACTCCATGTTGTATATGGCGGGGGCGAGGCTTTCAAAAGGGACCATCGGGTTTTCTCTGAACGCCGCGTTTGTCCAGAAAGGAGAGCATACGCTTCTGTGGGACTGGACCATGGGAAAAGACTCCAACGCTGAGAAAACGCCAAGCGGCATACCGGAAAACAAACTGACCCTTGTGGCTGGGTCAGACTGGAAGCCGCTCGCGTGGCTTGAGCTTTCAGCCCAAGCGGGCGGGAGCGTTATTTTCAATCATGGGCATACATCCGGCGCGCTGGAATACGGATTTGACGCGATGATAAGCGTGAAGTGCATATATTAAAGGAGAGTGTTTTATGAAACGGTTCTGGATTGCCGTCGTTTTTTTCGCCTTGGCTTTCACGCATGGAGCGCGGCTTGAGGCGCAGATCATTCATGATCCGAATGACAGAATCTACAGGGATATTGACCGGTGGGCGGCGACTGGATACATAACGCAGTCCCTGCCGCTGATCCGTCCCTATCCCCTACAGCTTTTTGACGAATTGTTAGACGATGTGATTGAGCGGGGCGGCGTTGAGGATCGGGAAAAAGCCGCGGCGTATAAGGCGGAGCTTGGCCCCGCGTCCCGGTTCCTGCATGCGGGCGTTCAGGCTGAGGCTGTTGGTCAAGACGACGATATCAGCATGGTGTTTGCGCCGGCTATTGACGGCTCTTTTTGGCTTATGGATTGGATTACCGCCAGCTACTTTTTCGCCTTCTATGGTTCGGATAGAAAGCCCGGCGAAGAATTGCGCGTACCCGGAACGTATTCCCCATTTCCGGATCTCATTCTCGATAATGTAAATGCGGGGAATATCTGGTTTTATCCTGATTGGACGTCAGCCACGGCTTTTGGAAGCGGCAACTTTTATTTTCAGGCTGGCGTAAACCGCACCGCAATAGGACCATTTTATGAAAATAGTACGGTGGTCGGACCCCAAGCCGGACGCGCCGGACATTTCAGCCTCAATTACCGGCGCTCCAAAGGATCTTTTGAAATGTTGCTTATGACGCTCGCCGCTTCCGATGATTTTGGAAAGGGCAGATTCCCCAACAAGTATCTTATATTTCATTCGATTAATTTCAACCCGCTGCCTAATCTTGAATTCGGATTGCAGGAATCCGTGATATGGGGCGGGCGTATGGAATATCTGTACCTTGTCCCCTTCGCCGCGTTGTTTACATCGCAAGCCCTCAGCGATTTTGGCGACAATTCTTTCATTGGTTTTCACATGCGATGGGACATACCCGGCAACATCCAGATGCTTGGACAAGTGTATGTGGACGATTTTCACATGAACGACTTTATGAGGTTTAAGTGGAACACCAAGTACAAGTTTTCAGGTCAACTGGGGCTTACATGGGCGCCGCCGGAAGGTCCGCTTGCGTCGCTCCATGCGGATTATACCATCATCTTCCCGTACATGTATTCGCATTGGAATGTACCGGAGGAAAGCCGTTATAAGAGCGGGACGCCGAATTACCTCATCTATTCACAAGGAGGAAGAAATCTAGGATCCGATCTTGACCCGAATTCGCACCGAATATCGATGAAGAGTTCGTGGCGAACGATCCGCAACCTTGATCTTTCCGCGTCGCTCTATTTCACCCAACACGGGAACGCTTCCGACAATGTTCCTTCCGGTGACTGGGAAAACGACAATGGACGGCATGACGGTTCCATCTATGACGATGGTTTCACCAAAGACGGCAACAATTACAGTGTGATCCGCTTTCTAACCCAGAATACTCTTGACACGCGCCTTGCCGCAGGACTAGAGGTGGCGTGGAGACTGCCGTTCTTGTCGTTTGGGGAATTCTCTCTGTTTGCGAATTATGTGTTTGAATATGGCTGGAACAGGGATTTAGTGAGAGACAACAATGGCATTGTCAACTACTGGAGTGTAGGCGGTTCGTGGCGGTGGTGATGGCGGGCGGCTTGTAGCGCCGCCTTACGCGCCTTGCGTCGCTGTAAGATCCGCTATAATTTCCGTAGAATTTCCAGCGGTTTTAACGTTCCGGCTCTTTTTGCGGGCAGATACGAAGCGACCATTGAGCATATCACGGTAAAAACCCCGATAATCAGAATGGCGAGCCAGTCAATGATGATTGGAAAGCGCTCAAGGTAGTAATTGGGATCGAGCAGTTTGAAGTGTCCGGCGCTGAATCCGAACATAAAAAAGTTGATGACCGCTTCAAGCGCCTTAATAATATGATTGATGGACAATCCGATGCAAAGTCCGGCGGCTATGCCCGCAACCGCCCCGATAAGTCCGGTGATGAACGCGGCCCACACAAAAATCCGGCTGGTGAACGCTGGACTTGCGCCTGCGGCTTTAAGCGCCGCAATATCTTTCTGCCGCTCAATCGCCAGCATGGACGTTGCGGAAGACACATTGACCGCCGCTATGATTACAATAAGCGCCATGATGAAAAGAAGTATCTGGCGGGTGGATTCATACGAGCTGTACTGCGCCCTCTGCATCTCTTTCCATGTGTACACCCCGTACCCCGCGCCCAAGCGGGCGTAGAGAGAGCGGACGCAGGAATCGGCGTCTTTATACGGATCGTTGATTTTAAGCAAAAGGAACGAATTTGAGGCGTTTTGAGCGCCGGCAAATATGCGCTTGCCCGCGTCATACGTTGTTATGCACCACAGCGCGTCTATTTCACGGTATCCGGCGGAAACAACGGCTTTTACCTTGAAGGGAGTCATGCGCGGTACGCTTCTGCCGTCATTGGCGACGCGCACGGTCATAAGGCGCACCATGTCTCCCGCCTCCGCGCCGATGGACTTTGCCAAGGACTCGCCCAGGAACACTTCGTTGTCAGCTTCAAAGCGGGCGTTTCCAGAGACGACTTCCAGATAAGCGGACACGCCTTCGTCTTCCCAAAACCCGCTCTCTAGCGCCCGTATTGAGGCCGCCGCTTTTCCCTTGCCGCCTACCAACACGCCCATGCCCTGCGATTCCAGCCACGCTCCCCGCACATCTTGGACCGCCACTTTGCCTTTTATCTCTTCCAGGCTTTCGGCGCCGGCAAAGTCATACACCTGCACATGCCCGGTTCCCAGTTCCAGGTACCTGTCCGTGATGCCGCGGATCATGCCGTCCGCCACGATGAGAGTGACGATGATAGGCACAAGGCTTACCGCTATTCCGGCTGCGGCGGTGCGCAAATACCTGCCGCCCTCCTTCGCCCGTCCGAGAAGGTAGCGGATTGCGATGAAGAAGACGGCGCCGCCGCTCATTGCAACGCCCCGGCTTCCAGCGCGCAATGGCATTGGGCGCTGGAAGCGACTTTTTCATCATGCGTCACCACGATGAGGGTTTTTCCCCGTTTGCGCGAGGTTTCGTAGAGCATGTCCGCAACCATAGCGCTGTTGTCGGGATCCAAGTTGCCGGTCGGTTCATCGGCAAGGATAATGGCGGGATCGTTTATGAGGGAACGGGCCACCGCGACTCGCTGCCGCTCGCCGCCAGAAAGTTGGGATGGATAATGCCCGATGCGGTCGTCGAGCCTCATATCCGAGAGCAAAGCCCGCGCCCGCTCAAAGGCGGCTTTTTTCTTCATGCCGAACATATAGGCGGGAAGCATCACGTTTTCCAACGCGGTGAAGTCTTTAAGAAGGTAGTGGAACTGGAAAATAAAACCCACTTGACGGCTTCGGTATACGGACAGCTTTTTTTCGGAGAGTCCGGTGATTTCCATGCCAGCCACCACAACGGAGCCTGAATCGCTTTTATCAAGACCGCCCAAGATATTGAGCAATGTGCTTTTTCCGCTTCCGCTTTGACCGGTTATGGCGAGGGACGCGGAGTTTTTCAGGGAAAAACTGACGCCGCGCAGTATGCGGAGAGTCTCCGCGCCCGATGCGTAATTTTTCACCAGATTTTCTACTTTAACAATATCCTCCATGCTCCCCTACTCTACCGTAAAACGGTACTCCACCCTTTGAACGTTTCCGTTGGCATCTTGGACGATGATCTCCATGTCCGCTTGCCCCCGGATGAAGACGGCTTCCCCCAATTCAAAACCAAACGACCCGGCATACACCTGTTCGACCGGCACAAGCCCGTTTCGGTATATCCACATTCTTCCATCCCGCGCTGACAACGCCTCCAGCGCGACCGCCCCAACCTCACGGCCGTTCAATGAACACACAATTCTGAACGGCGCGAGCGACATCTCCCCGGTCTCCGCGTAATCCGCCGTAGATACGAACACGGTTCGCCTCCCCTGCACGAGTCCTTTCGCCAGCGACGCGTCAACCATTCTGTCCTGCGCGTCCCTCAGCGTCACTGACCGTATGACAGGCGCCCGCCCGTCGTTGCGTCGGCTCTCCATCACTGCGGGATTCACCCACTGCCTCTCCTTCCGGTCGAACAGCGAATAGTAAAAGCCCCTCTCCTTCGACCATCCGGTCGTTCCGGCGGATCCCATCATCGCGCCTCTCTCCACAACCGAGGGAAGACGGCTCATTTTTCCTCCCTCAAGCCGTCCGTACAGACTGATCAGCCCGTCTCCGTGATCTATGGCCGCCCACTCTCCCAGCGGCGAGGGCAACCGCGACGCACGGTCGGACACGCTCCGGCTGAAGAGCGCCTCGCCGGTCTCCACAGCCCGCACCACGCCGCCGCCCACATACACATCGCCCACATGCGGACCGCCCGATCCGGAATCCGCCCCAAAATTGCTGGTCAAAACCGCTTCCGGCGACGGACGATCCATCGCCCACATTGTTGCAACGCACACCGCCGCCGCCATGACAGTCGTTCCCCGCGCCGTTATTTTCAGCCACTCCACCGCAAGCCTCCTACCGCTTGACTATCTCAAACGAGGCGAGCTTCGCCCCGCCTCCTACATACAGATACTTCCCGTCTCTTCCCAGAAACACGTCATCGCTGTCAAACGGGGCCGCAAACACCAGCGTCGATGGAAACTCCACCGCCGCCAGACTCCTGCGCCCCCCTTCCCTCGCAAGCAGGAGGAACAGCAGTCCGCCGCCGCCTGACCCGTCAAGCGCGACCACCTCGCCGTCCAGCGCCAACGTCAGGCTTCTGTAACTCGACAACTCGTATATTCCAAGCCCGCCTTCACGCTCAAAGATCACACGGCTTTCCCCGTCAACAAACGCCACCCTCACGGGGCGTCTGAACCCAGCCCCCAGAAATTCGTGGCGCGTCACCCGGTATTCGCCCGCAGCGTTTTCTCCAAGCCGCTCCATGAGCAGGAACCGCTGTTCGTCCACTCCCGATACGACCGCGATCTTGGAGCCGTCCTCAGAAAAGGCGCACCCCGCGATTACAGCCAAGCGCGACCCTCCCGGCTCAAAAAAAAACATCCTCTTTCCAGAGGCGTCGAGAACTTCCACCACGCCGTCCAAAGAACCGGCCAGCAGAAGCCCGCCAGCGGCGTCCACGCACGTGACTACGGATCCAAAGTCGTACGTCCACGCGATCTTCCCGCTCTCGTCGAGCGCGGAGATCGAATTCTGCTCGCTGTTTATCAAAAACACCCTTTTATCCAAAAAAAACGGATACCCACGCGATCCGTCCTCCATTTCTATAGTCATAACCGGCGCGTTCAGCGGATTCTTCACGTCTATCTTGTCGGGAACCGCGCCATACTCCGCCCAATAGTCCTCGGACAAAGACACGCCGCCGCTCTTCGTCCGGTTTACCGTGAAAACGCCATCCCTGTCCACATACCCGAAGCGCCCTCCCATCTCAAACGCCAACAACGGGGACCCGCCCGCGTACGCATCTGACGCGGCCGAATGCGCCGTCGCCAGCGAATAGACCCACCGGGACATGAGAACCGTCTCTTCGGAAACCGGACGCGCCGCGCCGAAAATATAAAAAATCATGAGCGCAAAACCGCATCCGATGAAAACCGGCTTTTTCCGCTGCCCATGAAGCAACTTTTTCAGTGTTTTCCTGCCACTATCCATGAACGAAAGTATAGCGTAAAAAAAAGACGCTTGTCAACAACGCGGCCGGCGCGCGAAATTTCCCTTGCGGCTAACCACACGAATTTTCGCTTGCGCTTGACGCCTTCCACCCTCTCAAAGTCGCTCAGGCTTGACGCAAAACCTCCATTAAAGAATAATGGTTCAGATAGCGGGGGTTGTTTATAATATGTTTGTATTGGTACAGAACATGTCATTTTCTTATGATTCAAGACCGGTGTTTTCGCATGTGTCGCTTGCGTTTGGACGAGGGTGGACAGCCGTAATCGGACCCAACGGAAGCGGAAAATCCACGCTGCTCAAACTGATTGCCGGCAAACTCGCCCCGGACAGCGGCGTTATTTCCGCTCCAAAGGCGCTGGCATGCCCCCAAGACATGGACGCGGCGCCGGAATGTTTCTCCGATCCTGACGTCTTGAACACGCCCGGGTTTTTCTCAATGGCCTCACGATTGGAAATCGGCGATGATTGGGCGGAGCGCTGGGACACGTTGAGCGGCGGCGAGAAAAAACGCTGCATCATAGCCGATGTGTTGATCCGCAAGCCGGAACTGCTGATTTTGGATGAACCGGCAAACCATATTGACGCTTCTACCATGGACTTGTTATACCGTGAGCTTTCCCGTTTTGAAGGCGTTGGCATTATCGTGTCTCACAGCATGAATTTTCTGGATACGTTGTGCGCCGCCACGGTGATTTTGGACCCAGCGAAGACTGGAAGCGGCGCGGGCAGTAGCGCCGTCTTGATTGCGGCGCATCCCGCGACGGCGCTCGTCAGCCTTGAAAAAGAACACAATTTCCTCAGAGAGCAAAAACAAGCGCTTGCGTCCGCAGTGAAAGCGCTGGCGCGCGCCCAGAAAGATGCGGTTCGGACCGCAGAGCAGGAAAAAAAAACAAGAATGTCAAAAAACCATCTGGATATTCGCGATTCCGATACACGGGCAAAGGTCAATCTCGCCCGTTTAAGCGGCAGAGATCGCGCCGGCGGGAAAAAAGCCGCGGCGCTGGAGAGCGCCGCGGAGCGGAAGCGGTCAGTCTTGGAAGGCGTCCATGTGAAAGGGCTGAGGAAAACAGGCGCCGGCTTGCGCGGGCAAAGGCTGGAGCGTCCGGTACTGTTCACGATCCGGTCCGGCGCGACAGGCATCGCCGGAAACACGCTGACCCTCCGCCACCCCGCGCTGGAAATACCAAACGACGCCCGCATTGTCTTGACCGGCGACAACGGCAGCGGCAAAACATCATTTGTGGAATACATTCTTTCGGCCGTCACCCTTCCGCCGCGCTCAATATGGCATCTTCCTCAGGAGATCTCGGCTGAAGACCGCTGCGCCGCGCTGCGGCGCTTTCACGATCTGAATAACGAAGAGCGCGGCGCCGCGCTTTCCGTTGTATACCGGCTTGGCAGCGAACCGGAAGCGTTGCTCACAACGCAAGCGTTAAGTCCGGGGGAAGCGCGAAAACTCCTGTTCGCCTTTGCCATGCTTCAGGGCGTCTCTTTCATCGCGCTGGACGAGCCAACGAACCATTTGGACGCCCTTGCCGCGTCCGCTTTCGCCGATGCAATCAACGAATTTTCAGGAGCGGCCATCCTCGTTACGCATGACCGGTTTTTCGCTGAAAAAGCCGGAAAAACAGAGTGGCGCTTGCGCCGCGGCAAGCAAGACGTACATCTGGAAATTGCGGATCTGCATAAGCGGCTTTGTTAGCTGAGCGTTGTCATCACTGCGTCCATGACGCGGCTTTTCCCCCGCAATGGGAACAGCCAAAAATCTTCACGTTGTTTCTGCCGTCTTTTATGGTCATTTTTGCCGTAAGAATTTCGTCTCTGGCGATCTCCGCGAAACAAACCGGGCATGTACGCTTTTCTTCCCCGTAAAGGCAGTGCGGACAGCCGCTTATGTGCAACAGTTTTTCGCCGTTTGCAAACAAAACCGCCGCTGATTTCACGCGCTCGCCTTTGTTGAGTATGCTGGAGCAGACAGGGCAGCGCGGGGGCTTCACGATTTTCACCGGCGCGGCCGCTGTTTCGCGCGTACGCGTCTGCCCGTCAGCCGTCTTTGACAGCCGCGTTTTTGTCCGGTTAGACAGCTTGAACAGCGCGTAAAACCCCATGCAAAGAAGAGTGACGCCTATTATTATCAATAGTAATTCCATCGCTCTATGTATCGGCGCAAAACAGTGTCGGCGTCACCACAAAACCTTGCAGACATTCACCCGAAATCGGAAGAAAGGGAAAAGCAGGGAAAACAGCGGTTGATTTCGCGGGCAAAAAAATTCCCATGACGAAGGATATTGAAATTAACCGCGAGATCGCTACGACCTTGCTTGAATCGTTGCGCATGTAAATTGATTGCGCCAAAAACGGGCGTGAGGCGGCGCGTATGTTTGCGATCAAACGTCCGCTATGACCTCATTCTGATGGACATACAGATGCCGGAAATGGACGGGATTGAGGCGGCCCGGCTTATCCGGGCGATGAAAGAGCCGTGGGCGCAGATTCCCATTATAGCCATGACCGCCAACGCCTTCAAAGAATATATCGAACAGCGCAAAGCCGCCGGCATGAACGCCCATGCCGCCAAGCCTATTGATATGGACGAGCTTATGGAAAAACTCAATGTCTATTTGAGCGCATAGCGGACGCGGTTGAGCATAGGATGCGCCTATCCTTCCGTCTTCAGCCGGGCGTAGTAATAGCGGCGGCGTCTTGTGCCGCCAAAATGGATCCGCCTAATCGACCACGCGCCGTATCGCCGCTTCCCGCGCGCCCTGACAATCTCCCACCGATCAAAGCCTTCATTCCCCGCCATCCGACGGACAGCCTTGTCTTCGGCCCGGTCTTCGCCCGCTTCCCATCTTGATGCGCCCGGCCGCTTCATCCGGGCGTCCATAGTCCTGACAAACCGCCTCTCCCGCGAAATATCTGTCGTTGGATAGGAAATTATTAACAGCGCGCGGCTTTATAAAGAGACGCAGGAGAAAGCGGCACTATTTGCCAAGATTGAAGGGGTGAACGATATAGTCAAGGCGCCGGACAAAAACCATGCGCGGGTTAGGCTAAAATATAACGGCAGGATTCTGTATTCAGACGCGACATGGTTTGATATGCATGTAATTGATGAAACGGAGACGGTCGCGCGCCCCTTACAAAGCCCCTCGCGCTATGACGTTTGACAACGACGCCTTTACGAAGGCAAGCGTCATATACATGGCGCGTGACGGCTAACAGCGCAAGCGGGTATATATTAGAGTTGTTCAATAACTGAAGTTATTGAACAACTTCCGCTAAGAAACGGGCGGATTTTGCGTATTTTTGCAAAAAATACGCAAAATCCGCGAGACTTGTGAGACAACCAACCGGGTTGTTGAACAAGTCCATTGTTGAAAACGAGCATTCCTGTCGTAGAGCGTGTGAAGCGCCCGCGAAACGCGCGTTTTGCGGCGGGGGGCTTAAGGCTCCCCCGCTATATCTTGACATTATTTAAAAGAATCTCTAATCTAAGAAGACGGAGAATGGCTTTGGAAAAAATAGCCGGAGACGGCAAAAAGACACTGCGCATTATGTTCAATGCGGCGCTTATATGTTGTGGCGGAGTTGGGGTGGCGCTCACCTTGATGAGATTGGATCCCACAGCGGCTTCCTTTACAATTCAGAGCAATCTGCTCTGTCTGGCGGCGGCTGGCGTGACGCTGGCGCGTGAAATAGCGGGGCGTAATCCTAAAGGAAAGGCGTATATCTTTTTTAAAGGCATGGTATTGACATCGATTCTCTTGACGTTCTTTGTCTACAATTTTGTGCTAAAACCCCATGCAACAACTCAGATGCATGGCGGTCAAGGCGGCTCATTGAGGGACACGCTGATTCACGTGGTTGTTCCATTAATGACGCTTGCGGATTTTCTTGTTTTTGAAAAAAAAGGACGCTTTGAACCATGGCGCCCGCTTGGGTGGACCGCGTTTCCCATCTACTATATAGGGTACACCGTTGTATATAAGGCTTTCGGGGGAGTCTATATTTTTGAGGGGCCCCCGCCAAATTTCCGTATTTTTTCCTTGACCATGAAACATACGGATTAAAGACTGTCGGGATATGGGGTCTTTTTATTGCCATAGGTTTTATTGGGTTTTCTTATGCGCTATTCGGACTCGACAGATTTCTTGCAAAGATAAAAAAGGCGTGATTTTTGTATATACTCTCGAAAAGAGAGAGACCCGCCGGTGAACACAGTGGAAATCGCCATTCCGGAATGTCTGGAATATCAGGACGAAAAAGCGGGAGAAAAGACCGCTTTTCTCCCGCCGTGGTTAAAAAAGGCGGAGGTGGAGGCTTTTATTCTTGACGTTCTTGCCTATATGGGAAAAGACAACTGGGATCTTTCCGTGGCGTTCCGCGACAACGCGGGCATCCGCGCCCTGAACCGGCAGTTTCGGGATATGGACGAACCGACTGACGTGCTGTCATTCATACTCGGCGAAACGGACGGCGAGCGGTTCTTGCCCGGAGACATTGTTGTTTCCCTTGAAATGATTGAAGAAAACGCCGGATATTTTCATGTTTCTGCTGAAGAAGAATTGCGCCGTCTTTTGATTCACGGCATCCTCCACCTTGCCGGCATGGATCACAGCGGGCATGTGGCGGAAACGCCGGAGCAAGGGGAAGCCGAACCCATGCTGGAATTGCAGGAGAACATGCTGAGGGCGTTGGCGAAACATGAAAAGAAAAGGATCTCATGGGAGAAATAGAAAAGCGGGGTGAATATTCACGGAGCGCGTCACGCGGCGCCCACAACGATGCGGGCATTCTCCATGCCGAAAAACCATTGTCGGAAGACGAGCGGGATGTAACGCTCCGGCCTCAAAACATAACCGAATTTCTTGGACAGTCAAAAATCAAAGAAAATCTGACGATTTTTATCACGGCTGCGAAAGCCCGCAGGGAAAGCCTCGATCATCTGTTTCTGATAGGACCGCCCGGCCTTGGCAAAACGACGCTGGCCCAAGTGGTCGCCCACGAGCTTGGCGTCGACTTCAAAGTAACATCGGCTCCGGCTCTGGACAAGCCAAAAGATTTGGTTGGCATTTTGACTACCATGAGCAAAAACTCCGTGTTTTTCATTGATGAAATTCACCGCCTCAAGCCCGCCATTGAGGAAATGCTCTATATTGCAATGGAAGACTACGAACTTGACTGGATCATTGGCCAGGGTCCAGGCGCCAGAACCATGCGGTTGCCCATCCCCCGGTTTACGCTTGTAGGCGCCACCACCAAAGCCGGCAATGTCTCAAGCCCGCTTGTAAGCCGTTTCGGTATAACATGCCGCTTCTCCTTTTACGAACAAGCGGACATGGAAGCCATTTTGCGGCGTTCCGCCGGCATTCTGAATGTCCGCGTCGAAAATGACGGCGTGAGTCTGCTTGCCGCGTCAAGCAGAGGCACGCCCCGTGTGGCAAACCGGCTTATCCGGCGTATGAGGGACTTTGCCCAAGTAAGAAATTCGTCGTCCATCACCAAAGATATTATAGAAAACGGACTTGAGCAGCTTGAGATCGATTCGCTTGGGCTTGAGCGGTACGACCGTGATATCCTCCGCATGATCATTGAGCGGTACAACGGGGGGCCTGTGGGCGCGGAAACACTCGCCATTTCCATTGGGGAAGCTGTTGAAACCCTGGAAGATTACTACGAGCCGTACCTTATCCAGACGGGTCTCATTCAGCGTACACCGAGGGGACGAATCGTAACATCATCGGCGTACGCCCACCTTAACATCACCCAAAATCACGTTTCAGCGACATTGTTTTGATCGCCCGCTAGCGTGGAGCCTATCGCTTCTTGCTGAGGCGCCGCTTGAAGCGCAGGGCTGAGGCGCGGGGATTGCTCCCTCGCATAACCCATAGCCTCTGGCAGTCCTTGTGTAAGGACGCCAGAGGCTTATCGCAAGAATACAAAGACTTCCTGTTATGGGGAACTCGTTGTCGCAGAAACATACGACGACCGCGCCCCTTCCCCGTTGGCGTTATAGGCGGACACTTTGTAATAGTAAGTCGTGGCTGACAACAGTCCCGTATCGGTATAGGAACCAACAGAAGAAATAGGAGGCGAATCTTTCACCTCTTCATACGAGCCGTTACTGCTTGTCGAGCGGTACACCTTATAGCCGCTTGCGCCGGAAACCGAATACCACCGCACACGAATGCTGCTTGAAGACACCACCTCTGCGGATACGCCTTGAGGCGTGCCTACCGCCATCGTTTTCGCAGAAGCATACGATGACTGCGCCCCTTCCCCGTTGGCGTTATAGGCGGACACTTTGTAATAGTAAGTCGTGTTTGGTGTCAGACTGCTACTGGTATCGGTATAGGCAGTGGAGGAAATAGTAGTATTAGTAGGGCCAATTCGAGAATACGGACCGTCACTGCTTGTCGAGCGGTATACCCTATAGCTGTCTGCGTCGGAAACCCGATTCCACGACACCGTAATGCTGTTGGAAGACTCCGCCGTTGCGGATACTCCTGAAGTGACAAACCCAACGATCTGGCTAAAAAGGGAATTGATAAAAGCGGACGCCGTGTCCCTAATCTGCCCAATTTGCGTCGTATTTAAGGATGTGCTGGAATCCAATACCAGATAAATAATTGAGGAACGCGACTCAATCTCGGTATTCGTCGCGCCGGTTATGGAATATTCCTCGTTTTGACTCCACGCCGTGTAACCGGGACTCATAAGCCATTGTTTCGCTTTTGATTCATCGGCAGCCGGATTGTAGCCAGTAACGTTAGTAAACGCAAACTTAACCTCAGAACCGTCTATAACGCCGGGTATGGGTCCCGCTCCCTGCTCTGAGCCAAACCCGCCTGAGTAGGTTATAGAATTGAAGGTATACGACAAGCTTGCTTCCGATCCTGTTGCGCTTATGGTCCCTTCAATATATCTTGACGACGCCGACGCATCCGAAGAACTCGTACCGGTCGTGTCAAAGGTCATACGCACCTTGGCGCCGTTTGGAAGTAAGGTGGTCTTCAACGTAAACGCGACGCTGGTCGTCTGCGTTATCTCCAAGCTGTCGGCAATATCCTGAAAAGTCGTTTGCAAGTTTCCAAAATCCGTTAGGCTCTGACTTTTTCCCGTACTGGCTATCTTTTTCAGATCGCCCGTAAACTTCTCGGTATTGGTAACACCGCTTCCCATGACGCCTACGGAATACGCGGTGATGGGCTTGCCCGCTATGGTGCGGCTGGCGATTTGCCCGCTCAAATACGTGGTATACTCATCCTCAGAGCTGAACGTTTGGTCTTCAATCGGAGTCAGCATGGACTTTCCCACTGATGTATTATCAAGCCCGTCCGTAAAGGTAATCACATTCACCGAATCAAGATTATCGGGGTATTGGTCTTCCCTGGCTTTGAGATTGGCCAACGCCTAGTGAACCGAATAGAAGAGCGCGGTGCCGTATTGCCCGGCAATGGTGTAGTTTGATTGAGGTAAGCTTATCGATAAGGGTGTTTTTTCCCGCCGCGTCAAGAAGAACGGGAACCCCGCCGGTTATATCGACCGCGTTTCCCGCAAAAGAAATAATCCCGATGTACACCCCTTCCCGTTTTGTATTAATGTTGGATGAGCTGTTGGTTGCGGAAACATAGGCGGATCGAGGGCTTGTCCCCGCGCCGGTTATCGCGCTTACCGTATAGTAAATAGGTGGTATCTTCCCTTAAATCCGTATGGGTAAAGGATGTCATTGTTGTTGAATAAGAGCTTGTTCCTAGCTTCGTATACGCACTCTAATACTCCGGGTTGTCGCGGCAGTAGTATACATTGTAGCCTGTAGCACCTGCCACCTCGTCCCAGGAGATACGGATGCTGCTTAAGGTTCCCACCTCCGCCGTTACGTTGGCAGGCGGGTCAATCGCACTGGTGGTCGTGCCATCGTAGGGGCCGGAGGCAGCAGGGCCTTCCCCCTTGCTGGTTACCACGCTTACCCTATAATAGTATGTCGTATTCGGGGATAATCCTGTATCAGTATACGACCTTGTTGTTGACGAACCTACCTTCTCATACGTACCGCCATAACTAGCGTTGCGGTATACGTTGAAGCTTGTAGGATCGGCGGAGCCACTATAACCACTCCATGAGACCCCGATGCTGCTTGTCGATAGCGCCTCTGCGGTTACGCCAAAGACCTCTCCGATGTCATCATCGTCGTCGCCGCCGCAACTGGCAAATAAAAAGATTCCGAATACCAGCAGTACGCCGGATATTCCCGAAAGTAACAGCATGCGTTTCATATCTGTCCTCCTAAATGAAAAGAGAGACCCAAACGCATTGCCCTTCCACCCCTATAAGCGGTATACTGACAATGCGTTTAGTGCGCCCTCAGAGCCGGACTGTTCCGCCAAGAATCGAACCGGCTTTGAGGGTCTCTTTTTTATAAATAACCGTCCCTACGGGCGGTTTGTCCCTGTTTCAGACGGAGCGGAATATGCCCCCGCTCCTCCTGCGCCTCGCGCTCATCGCCGCTCTGCAAACTGTACAGGGGTCTGCAAGCTGGGCGGCGCCCGGCGCGTTCCACACGACTGACACTGGCTTGGACATGGCGCACAGATTGGCG
This sequence comes from Treponema sp., assembly GCA_031257675.1. GTDB lineage: Bacteria > Spirochaetota > Spirochaetia > Treponematales > Breznakiellaceae > JAIRKH01. The sequence goes on from JAIROG010000104.1 coordinate 90,240, forward strand.
CTCCAACCTGCGCGTTCCGCGCATTCCACCTGAGTCTTACACTGTTTATAAAAGTTTTATGACGCCCTCGAATGGTTGTACGGCGTAGACGCGATGCGATCCGGCGGCTGGGGAAACGTATAAAAAGGGCGTGTCCCGCGAAGAGAAAACGCTTACAAAGCGCCCATCCCGCTGGATCGGTTATAAGACTTGGGGGGGGGGGGGGGAGATCTTCCACGCTATGGCAAACAGGCGGTATAGCATATTTCCACTCCTTATTGGAATTGCGCATCATGCGACATACAACCAGCGTGTAAGCGCGGCGCGGTTTCAAAATCCGGCGTTTTAAAGCCGTATGAAGCGCATTAGACAATAGTATACCGCACTTTCATAATAAAAGATAGTCTGAAACGGAGAAAATTGCAGGAATTTACAGAAACCGGACTTGAACAGCTTCCATAGGGGAAGCTGTTCAAACTCTGGAAGATTGCTGCGAGCCGCGCCTTATCCAGGCGGGTCTCATTCAGCGTACGCCAGCCTTAACATCGCCAAAAATCACGTTTCAGCGACATTATTTTGAGCGCTTTGATAAAAAAGTTGGCGACGCCGAGGTTAAAAACGACAAAAATTTGCCGCCGATTATTAACGCATCGCCAGTCGGAAGCGACCAGTTCGGACTATTTACTCCGATAACTACCGTGTATATATGGGTTGAATCTTTGAATCGAACCGGTTCTGTTATTTCCCGCGTATCCAGCAATATTACCACAGTGCAATTTGCGGGAGAGGTCAATAAGGTGAGTTTAAAGTTCAATCAAAAAAACAGCACCTTTAGCGCTGACAACGCACGGGCAAGCGGCGGTAAGATATCTTACTCGCGAAAGCCGGGCGCTCTTTTAGAGCTTATCCGGGAATAGAGAAGAACCGATAAAGAAGGTATGAAAAGAACAGAAGGAATCGGGATCAAATCATGGGAGCTGACGGACGAGTTGTGGGAGCGGGTTCGGGAATTTATCCCACAACGGAAACGGGACGAAAACAAGAAGTACCAGCGAAAGCAGGGGGCGGGAAGAAAAC
>JAIROG010000043.1 GCA_031257675.1 Treponema sp.
TCGTAAAAGCCTTGATAGAATATTTGAAGAACGAAAATTCCAGATGTCAGGAGAGGTAGATGATGATTCAGCAATATCAATTGGGAAATTCTTAGGCGCTAATATTGTAGTGACGGGAAATGTAAGCGGTACTGGTTCATTAAGAAGATTAAGAATTAAGGCGCTTGATGTATTAACAGGAGAAATAGTATCAATGGCATCAGAACGATTTTAATGTTATAATAAAAGCCTGCAACCTTCGCATAACAGGACTGCTTGCGTTGCGCCCCTTCGGGGCTTGGACTCCATTCGCCTAGCTCAATCGCTACGCTCATTCGCACGGCTCATTCTGGCACATTGCCCGCCCCCGCAATGCTACGCATTGCTTTATAAGGCGGCGGGCAACGTCGCAAACAGCCGGAACATTAGTTTGTGAAGTTATGCAATTGCTTGTATTATAATCAAATATAAATGTTTAGTTTTCTACAGTCTACAAATGGTCAACAAAATCCGTCTAAACCTCGCTTTTGCCCGTTTCCTATGGTATAGATGGTGTTTTTCTATCGCCGCAGCGGCGTATGCGCGCCGTTTTCCCGCGGCCGCCCGGCCCGCCGCTTCTTGCGTCGCCACCGCTTGGGATCCCACGATTCTGGGACGGCCGCGACGCTCATCGCGTCCCCGGACTGCTCCAGCGCGTAAAACCCGCTCTTCAGCGCGAGGTTTTTCACGCTGTCGTCGAAGACCCCTCCCGCTATCGCTCCCAGATAATCCCGCTTGCCATTATGCGCGTCGGCGCAAGCCCGCAAGGTTTCCATGCGTTGACATGGTCTTTTACGTCCTCAACTGAAGGAGACGCTTTAATCTCCACCGCAAGCGCGCGGCCGCCGTTTTCAAGCGACGCGTCGACTTCCGTGAGGATCTCGCCTGTGCTTGCATCCTCGTATTTGTTCCGCAACTCTCTGACCGCCCTTTCAGTCTCCTGCTGAGACTCCCGCATTTGCTGCGATTTTCCATACACGCCGTTCTCCCAGCGGCGGGCTGGGCGGACGCTCTTTGCTATTATCTTGACCTATTTCCCGCTGATAAGGTTTGAACTGTCTCTATACACGCGCAGACATGGACTACGGATTATCGCGCCATTTTAGAAAGTATGTCCGGGTTGTCTGCGGCGTATTTCAAAACATCCGCTATTATGCCCGTGTATCCCTTACCCAACGCTTTGTATTTTGAAAGACAATCAGGAACAAACCGGATTGTAACCGACGGCATGGCTTTCCGTTTATCGCGCCGCAACTCTCGCGCCAACGCCCCAAACTCCTCCAGCGCCTTCGGCGTGGACGCGGGACAATCTTCATCATAGACGGGCTCACACTTTACAGACTCGGCGTACTCCAGCCTCGCCTTTTTTATCCTCCGCTTCCGTATAGACAACAAAATAAAGCTTGCCTACCCTGTCTAGCGTTTGCCACCGCTCTTCCCCGGACATCTTGCTTTCGCTGTGGTCAAGCCGATCTATTCGCGCAAGATCGAGAAAAACAAGCGCGGCGGTTTCGAAACTCACATATGCTTTTTCCAATTCAAGTCCGCTTTTCGGGGTCAAAAATGATGCGCTTACTTTTTATACCATCTCAGAAAAGCGACTCTCTGTTCTATAGTTTTCATAGTAACAAGACACTAAAAAAACGGAAAAAACAATAATTTTATTAAAAAACGTTAAAAATATCTTGATATTATTATTAAACGGTGTTGTGTTGTTAAAAAACGATAGGAGAAAGATCATGGAAAAGAATGACACTCTAAAAGAGACACACGATTATGTAGAAAAGATGGACACATTGCCGCGACAAGAAGTGTTGCGATATGTGCGCGGCGTGTACGACGGAGTTCAATCGGTGAAGCGTCAGTTCGGGCTGGACAAAGGTCCGCCGAAGCGGACGGCGTAAGGAGGCGGGAGTATGGCGGAATTGACGGCAAGCGGAGACAAGAAGATGACGGTGAGAGATGCGGCGGTGGGGGTTGACGAACGCATGATACAGCGTATCACAAAGAGGGTTTACCCCGAACTTGTGAGAAACGGCGCGATGACATTCTTGAATGATGCGCAGGCGACGGCGGTGAAATCTGAAATAGGCAAGGGATGGACAGACCTCGACAACATTGTCGAGGTTGGAAGCGTCAAAACCGCCCTTGATATTGAGTGAATGACCTTGCAAATCCTTGAATATCGCATAGGGCGTGTAAAAGACTTGAGGCTAAAAATGTGTGGCAGGCGGCGCTAGAGGCTGTGAAACTGGACGGCTTGGCGCTGTGCTATGCGCCGGAAGCCTTGAAGACCGCGTCGTTGTGTCTGGATGCGGTGAGGCGGAACGGCGATGCGCTTGAATATGCGACTGAAGAGTTGAAGGCGGCGCTGAAACGGGAGCCGCCCAAACCAGCGGCGGGCGATGAAGAGTTTCGGAAGTGGGGCATGCGCGTTGAGGCGGCGGGCGGGCGATGGGTTTATGTATGCGCGGACGGGCGGCGCCCGCATATGTTGAGATGCGCGGAAAACTTTGGGTTTTTCGAGAATGGGGAAAACTGTGAATTTGTAGCGTCAAGCAAAGCCATAGCGTTTGAGAGACTCAAGGAGGCCACAAACTTTCTAAACTGGAGGCGCACCGTTTTTGAAGACGCGCGGATCCTTTCAGACATAAACTCGGAAAGAAAAATCGCTCTGAATATCTTATGTCCCTCTATTACGCCGGCGTGTTTGTGGACGCGAGACATCTTAAAAGCCTTGAAATGGACTTTACCCCATTAGGTGAACACAGTTAAGCGCCAGTCCCCGAGTTAAACATATCAGAGGCAACATAGTCAGGGGTCGAATGGATACGCGCTCGATTATAATACGCCTTAAGGCACACGAACGCTGGCCGCCTGACCTCGGACTCAGCATGTCTGCCGTCCAGGTTTTCCAATTCCCGTTTCAGCGTTTTGAAAAACGATTCCGCACAGGCGTTGTCCCAGCAGTTCCCTTTCCGGCTCATGCTCTGACGGACCGAAGGGCAATGCCTCGCAAGTGTTTCACGAAACGATTTCGCGCAGTGTTGGACCCCGCGGTCTGAGTGAAACATCAGCCCCGCCTGTGGCACGCGGTTCCTGACCGCCATTTCCAGGGCGGGTGTTGTAGTATGACCGGTCTCCATATCGGCGCTGAGCGCCCATCCTATGACCTTCCGGTCAAACAAATCAAGCATAACGGTCAGGCATGCCCAGCCTGACGCAGTCCGCAGATACGTAAGGTCAGACACCCATTTCTGACCGCCCGCTTCGGCATGGAACATCCGGCCCAGGATGTTTTTACATGCCGCCAGCCCGTGCCGTGAGTTGGTCGTGGGGATGAATTTCCCCCTTTTGCAGGCGTTTAAGCCGTTTTCCCGCATCAATCGGGCCGCTTTCTTACGGCTTGCCCGTTCCCCGTAATCTTTCCGCAACGCTTCCCTCGCCCGCGGACTGCCGTAGCGGTTATGGCGCGTGCGCTGTGTCTCCCGAATAAGACGGATCAACTCGGCGTCCCGCAGGTTCCTCCGTTCCGACACTCCGCGCTTCACCCATCGGCAGCAGGCTCCGCCTGACACCCCGAAAAGTCCGGCCATCTCCCTGATGGCATGCCGGCCCTGGTTCTCCTGTATGAACCGGTGCGCCATTACTGGGGGTCTCCTTGCGCGAAGATGGCTCGAACTAAAGTTCGGCCGCTTTTTTTAGGATTTCATTCGCGCTCCTCAGCGCCCTGTTTTCTTTCCGCAGCCGGACCAACTCCTCGTCCCGCGGCCGTCCGTGTCCGGGGAACGCCGGCAAATGGTCGTGTTCTGCCGCCTTTGACCGCTGTATCCACCGGCACAATACGTTTTCGTTGATCCCCAGGTCTCCGGCGACCTGACGCGCCGGCTTTTCCCCTTTCTCCGCCAGGGCTATTGCCTCGGCTTTGAATTCCTTCGTGCACACTCGCCGTTCTTTCATCTTCTTTCCCATCTTCCTCTCCTTCCTGTTGTGACACTCTCTTATTCTTATGTCTACCAGATGGAGTAAGGTCCATTGCAGTTCTCGAAGTACTTTCAGCAGAAGTCAAAATGAAAAACAGATCTATCTATCGTTAGAATAAAAAAATAGATTGGCATAATACCAATCTATTTTTTTATTTAGTCAGAATTAATTTACGTAGTTTTGAGTTCATAAGTAAACAACCACCGCCAGAGGCGGTGGCTTGAATGGGTAGGCCCCTATAAGGGGCCTGAAACATCCTCTGGTTTTTGCCAATCTCCATTCAGTTTATACCTCATGTTGATATTGATTTCCACTACGTTTCTGCATGGAGTTATTTTCTAATACCTTCATCGCTTGACCTTCTTGTTTTTCTAATGGC
>JAIROG010000054.1 GCA_031257675.1 Treponema sp.
CGAAAATCTTCGCATGCCGCGTCAATTCATTGGGGCGCGTATACGCCTCAATGCGGTCAATGATAGTGTTTCCGTAATCGGTGTGCCGTTGCATGGCGCTGAATTCTTCATCGGTCAGCTTGCCGGGTTTTTGAAGAATGGCGTCGCTTATATAGATTTTACCCACATCATGCAACTGCGAGGCCTGCACCACCATCTCAATATTCCAGTCAAGCGTTTGCTCCGTGTAAATGTTTTTTTCCTGAAGCTTGCGCAACAAGATGCCGATGCCGTAGCGCGTTCTTTCAATGTGTCCGCCGGTAACATCGTCGCGGCATTCAACCATTTCCGCCATAACGCTGATAACGGCGGCTTGCAATTCCCAGACTCTCTGCGACTCGGCTTCTATGAGCACGCTCATATCTTTAACCATTTTTTGCAGATTGGCGTTAAAATTGCGGAACGCCTGTTGCTGCTGCTCTATAGCCCGCTGTTGCGTCGACACAAACAATTGAGTCTCAACACGTTTAATTAAGACGGGCCCAAAAAACGGCTTGCAAACATACCCAACAGCGGCGCTGTTTAACTTATCATGATATTTCGCCAAATCATAATTATCAACAATAAAAAGAACAGGGATGCGCGCCATACCTGGATCCTTTGAGAGCATGTCAGCCGCTCCAAAGCCGTCAATTCCCGGCATATTTACATCAATTAAAATTAAATGTGGATATTGCGCTTTTAGTATTTCAAGCATGCCTGCCGCCGAAGTCGCTGTGCATACGTCATAGCGATTCGTTAAAATGTTGCGAGCGTCCATTAGACTGGCAATGTTGTCGTCAACAAGCAGTATCAAAGACCGGTTGTCGCTCATGACACCTACCTCCTTAACTTAAAAATTCGGTATATGGTATCATAATCGAATATTCTTTTCAATCTTAGATCGGCTGGAAAGAGGACATTCTAGACAACTATTCCCTCTTAGCCAGTTTTAAACCAACCTGGCATAAATATTCGCAACCTCTGGATCGCGTTAATGAAACCCGCCAAAGCCCTTGACTTCAACCGCGTTACGGTTTATTGTTACCCTATGAATTATCTTGATCTTCCGGTATATAGACACAAAGACCGTATACTTTCCGCGCTCGAATCCAATCAAGTGGTTGTTGTGGAAAGCCCCACGGGTTCAGGCAAGACCACCCAACTGCCGGTTATCCTGTACGAAGCGGGATACGGCGGGCGCGGCGTCATCGGCGTTACCCAGCCGCGGCGCATCGCCGCGCTTTCGGTGAGCGAGTTTATCGCAAAACAGACTGGCGCAACCTTGACTGGAGGGGGACATCCGGGCGTTGTGGGTTACAAGATGCGGTTTGAGGACAGGACGGATAGTTCCACAAAGATAAAAATAATGACCGATGGCATCCTGCTTCAGGAAATGAAGCTCGATCCATGGCTTTCCAGATACGATTGCATTATTATTGACGAGGCGCATGAGCGCAGCCTCAATATAGATTTCATATTAGGGCTGTTAAAGCGAGTTTTGGATGTTCGTACGGAATTCAAAGTGATCGTATCGTCAGCGACGATCAACGCGCAGGTTTTTTCAGAATATTTCGGGGAATGTCCGGTGGTGAAGATAGACGCGATCTCTTATCCGGTGCAGGTCATATACGAGCCGCCGCCCGCGCCGCAAGGCAAAAACAAGCGGGAGTTTTCAAAGGAGAGGTTCAGCGCCCAGAAAGCGCAGAATACCGGCGCGGCGCCTGAAGCGTTTTCCGATCCCACGCTTGCGAAAATCGTCGCCATTATGGATCGTATTACCGGCGAAAGGCGCGAAGGCGACGCGCTCATCTTCCTGTCCGGAGAAAAAGCCATCAAGGACTGCATGGCGCAACTGTATGACGCGCCTTTCGCCTCAAAACTCCACATCGCGCCGTTGTACGGAAGGCTTGGCAAGGAGGAGCAGGAGCGGGTTTTTGAACCCGCTCCCACGGGAAAGATCAAGGTGGTTGTCTCGACGAATATTGCGGAAACTTCGGTGACGATTGACGGGATAACCACGGTGATCGATTCGGGATTTTCAAAACTCAATTTTTACAACCCCAACACCTACACGTCAAGCCTTGTCGAGGGTCCCGTGTCAAAGGCTTCCGCGAATCAGCGGAAAGGGAGGGCGGGGCGCACCCGGGAGGGCGTCTGTTACCGGCTCTATTCGCCCAAGGACTTTGACCGGCGCCCGCTTTTTACTACCGAGGAAATCTACCGCACCGACCTTTCCGAAGTGATACTCCGCATGTCCGATCTGGGCGTCACCGAATTCGAAGAGTTTGACTTTATCTCGCCGCCGGTTCACGAAGGGATTGTCGCCGCCATTGAAACGTTGAACCTGCTTGACGCGCTTGAGCCGGATCGCACTCTGTCCAAAATCGGCAAAATGATGACGGAATTCCCCCTTTTGCCCCGCCAGTCGCGGATCATCGTGGAGGCTATTTTAAAGTACCCGCAGGTGATTGAAGAAACCCTCATCGCCGCCGCGTTTCTCTCATCCCAAAGTCCGTACATCCTGCCTCCGGGCGAGGAATTCGAGGCTCGTCACGCCCACCATCGGTTTCGCGATCCAAACGGCGACTTTGTTTCCTATCTCAAGCTGCACCATGAGTACCGGAGCGTTGCCGGCGGCGCCGCGGGCAGGGCGCGTTTTTGCGAAAAAAATTACCTTGATCCAAAATCAATGGCTGAAATTGTCAACATCGCGGACCAACTTGGCGAAATCATCGCCGGTATGGGGGTTCCGGCGTTGAGCGGCGGTTCTGTCGAGGATTATTTGTGCTGCATTGCGCGGGGCATGATCCAGTTCGTGTGCGTCCGCGACGACTGGGATTCCGAAACGTACAGCAGCCTCACCGAAGACGGCATTATCATTCATCCGGGTTCCGTGATGTTCAAAAGCGATCCGAAATACATTGTCGCGGGTGAAATTGTCAGAACCAGCCGCATGTACGCCATGTCGGTCTCCCCGCTTGCGCCAGCGACGCTTGCGCGGATAAGCGAGGATCTGTTTGTCGCGTTAGACGGAAACGCGGCTGCGCTTGGAAAGCCGCGCAAAGGGCGTATGCAGAGACAGAAAGCCGGCGATCTTGCCGATGCGCATAGCGCGCATAGCGTCAGAATCGGAAGCGAAGTCTTTGAAGTGAAAGTAGTTAGAAACCGGAGGACAGCCGCCCTTCACTGGGAAAAAATCGCGCGGATCAAAGACTCCATAAAAGATATGAACCTTAAACCGTTTAGGGATATACGGGGGCATCTTGTCCTGAAAGACGGCTGGACCATCTGCCATAATGAACGGCTCGACCGCATTCTGTCTTTCATTCCCCTTATTGATCTCAATGACAGCGTTATAAACGCGGCGCCGGCGAGAGCCTGTCCCGATAAAACGTATAATTCCCATGAACGTCTGCCGGACTTGCTTGAATATTTCCCCTTGCTGGCGTTGCTTTGCCCCATACAAAAGGGCAAGGCGAAAACACTGGGCTTCATCAGCCTGAATACGGATCGCAACGGCAATTACTGGTTCTCCTGCCGGAAAAATTTTTCCGCCTGCGTCAACAGGAGCCTTGCGGCGCTGGAAGACCTTATCGACGAGTTGGACGAGACGGTTGATATTAGCGTGAAGGCGGTCATCAACGAGACATATAGACGGCTGAGCGTTTCGAGTTTCGTGTGAACGGAAACCAGACTACACCATATCGAATTTGCCGCCATGGACAATCGCTGGCAGGCGGGGCGTCAGTATCCGTATGCTTCGGCGGCTCGATAGAGATCGCAGATCAGTGGGATGCCGGCGACGCGCAGTATCGGCGCGCCGGGATCGGTGTTGACCGCGCGGAGCTTTTCTGCGCCCTGAACGCCCGCCATGAAATGTACCGAGCCTGATATCCCTGGAGTAACGGGGAGCCAGGGGGCAATGCAACGCCCGCTGGGACCGATTTGCAGGCTTTGGGGAAGCCAGCCCCATTCAATGAGGCTTCGGGAACACATCAAGGCGGACCCATGTATTCGCTCATCCTTCTGAAAAGTCCGATGTCTTTCCGCGCGCGGATTCCGTCGACCAAGGCAGGTACATAATCGCTTCCTTCATTGCGTTTCGGGCGCCTTCGCCGTTCCGCGCCTGAATCGCTTCCACGATAGCCCGGTGCGTAAGTATGGTTTCTTTCCGCTAATTTCCGCCGCCTTCTCCGCTATATGAGGTTCAAGAACGAGGCGTATTTCGAGCGAATCCAGGGCAAGCCCTATTTTGTCACTGATAAACCGGAAGCCCGGCGGATCCTCCGCAACGCCCGGCTTGTTACAGACAAAGGTTCCGGATCCCCGCCTGATTTCAAGGATATTTTGGGATACCAGCGTTTTAATCGCTTCCCGCGCTGTGCTTCCGCTCACCTCAAGTTTCTTGCTGAGTTCCGCTTCATTTGGTATTGCCGCCCAGCCGGTACTCTCCCTGTATAATGAGGTCGGTAATATTCCGCGCCACAGCAAGACTCAACGGCGCTTTATGGTTTAACTGCATAGTTCTTTATATATACCTTTGTTATGAATACCTAGTGTATAATCAAAGCGGCGTTTTTAGCAAGGGGGCGTTAAAAGCGGCGCCACGCCTGCCATATCATTGCCATTGTTTTTCGCCGCCGAAGGCGGTCGCGGGAATCAAAGCGCCCCCGCTTTTACGGTGATGTGGGATTGAAAACCGCAAACATTTTCCACTCACAATATCTTTTTAATCTTCCGATACTTATACTATGACACTTGACGCCATTCTCAAAGATTCCCCTTATAAATTGACGCAGTTTAGCAAGGAACAAATACGAAAGATTGAAAAAGTGGTTGGGGGGGGCGCCCCCCCCCCCCCCGGGGGCGGGCGGCGGTGTGTGTATGGGTG
>JAIROG010000113.1 GCA_031257675.1 Treponema sp.
ATACCCCGCAGCTTGCTGCGGAAAACTGGGGGCGTGGGGGATTTGTTCCCCCACCATACGAAAAGATTTCAAAGTGCAATCTTTGATACCCAGGAGCTTGCTCCTGGGTTCTTCATTTAATGATTAGAAAACATTCTGGTTACTGGAATACCATCAACTGAAATAATTGATTCTATTCCAATATCAAAAATACCCCTTCTTGTACTTTGGAAGGATCAAAATTATATACTATAGAAATTCCGTTTTTTATATGTCCTGATAAAACAAGATTTCTTATATCTTTAAGACTACCAAGAAATAAAAAAACGCATCAATGATATTATCATTATTTGAAGCAAGATAGACGTACTTTATTACTCCTCCCATAGCGGAAGCGGTTTCAACAGCAACTACTCTGCCTGTACGATTTTCAGCATATAAGTTACCCACCAGGAAAGCAAAAAAAACTATGAAAATCTTCTTTTTAAGCGAATTTTTGACCATAACATTTCTCCTTTAAGGGTTTACCCTTTTATACATTAATTCATTATAGTTTTTTTTTTCAATCTTCGTCAAGTCTTTTCTGGTAATTTTTTCAAAAATTTTAGCCCCTATGTCGCATAAAACATATATACGAACCTTTCCATATATCCTTCCTTATTTTCATGACGGTTCCCATAACAGGCGGTTATGCCATACATTGAACGAACGCGCCGGGTTTTAAACCAAAAACGCGGTTCCTTGAAGCGTCCCTTCCGCAAGAGCGGCAAGGGCGCGGGGGAAGCCTCCGTTGGCAAGGATCACAGGGATTGCGTAGGATACGCATAGTTGCGCGGCGTCTAGTTTGGTGGCGATGCCGCCAGTGCCAAAGTTGTTCACGCCGTCTATGCTGACGCTCGTCCGCGCCGAAGCGATGTCTTTCACTTCGGTTATAAACTCGGCGTCGCTGTGAATCTTGGGATTTTTGGTGTAAAGCCCGTTTACATCGCTAAACAAGATAACCAAGTCCGCGCTCCACAAAATTGCGGACTGAGCCGCAAGCGTGTCGTTGTCGCCTATCTTGATTTCTTCCACACCCACAGTGTCGTTTTCATTGATGATGGGGATAATGCCCTCGTCAACCAGCGTGAAAATCGTGTTCCGCATGTTGAGGCTGCGGAAATCGTCGCCAAAATCATCCTGGGTAAGCAGAATTTGCCCTATGTGGAGTCCGTACGGGGCAAACGCCCGCTGCCACGCGGCCATGAGTTCGACTTGACCCACGGCGCAGAGGGCTTGCCGGTAGTGTATGTCCTTCTTTCGCTCCCATTTGTCAAGCGCGGAAAGCCCCGCGACCTGGGCGCCCGAAGAAACCACTACGATCTGTTTGTTCCGTCTGAAAAGCTCCGTCACTTGTCCGGCGAGCGACTCTAAAAAAGAGCCGCTTATTCTGCCGTTGTTGCCAGCCAGCGTATTCGAGCCGATTTTTATAACGATCTTTCGCGCTTCCGCTATGAGTTTTGCCGTCATCTATTCCTCTTTCGATTTTTTAACCGCGCCTAATCTGTCCGCCGCCCGTTATCCGGTACGTTATAGACGTAAGCGCATCTATGCCCATTGGACCCCGCGCATGGAATTTCTGTGTGCTAATGCCGAGTTCGGCGCCAAAGCCAAACTCGCCGCCGTCCGTAAAACGGGTTGAAGCGTTGACATATACACATGCGGCGTCTACACGCCGGCAAAAGCGATCCGCCGCCTTCAGATCATTGGTGAGAATGGCTTCCGAGTGCCGCGTCCCGTAACGGTTGATATGCGCAATGGCTTCATCAAGCGTATTCACGGTTTTGACCGCCAGCACATAATCAAGAAATTCGGTCGCCCAGTCGTCTTCGCCGGCATCTTTAATGACACACGGCGCGGTTAGGGCTGTATTTTTTGCGCGTTCATCGCAACGGAGTTCCACCTTTCCCGCAAACCGTTCCACCAAAAGCGGCATGAGCGCGGAAACGGCGTTTTTATGAACCAGAACCGTCTCAACCGCGTTGCATGCGCCGGGTTTCTGAATCTTCGCGTTTTCGATGATATCAACCGCGTTTTCAATGTCCGCGGATTCATCGACAAAGATATGGCAGTTGCCTTCTCCGGTTTCGATCACCGGAACACGCGCATTCTGCGCCACCCGTTGGATGAGGTCGCGCCCTCCCCGTGGAAGCGCCACGTCAATAAAACCGCGGGCTTGAAGTATCTCGTCAACCTCATCACGATTGCCGGAATCCGCAAGGGCAACCGCATCTGGAACGCCCGCCGCGCTGCGGGCAAGCCCCGCCTTTATTGCGGAAACAAGCGCGCGGTTGGACTCAAGCGCAGCCGAGGATCCCCGCAACAACACGGCGCAGCCCGCCTTATACGCCAAGGCGAAAGCGTCTGCCGTGACGTTAGGCCGGGATTCGTAGATGACGGCGGCGACGCCCAAAGGCACGGTTATCCGCTCAATAAAAAGACCGTTTGGCGTTTTCCAGCCCGCCCTCACCGAGCCGATTGGATCGTCAAGCCGAATAATAGCGCCAACGCCGTCTATAATGCCGTCAATGCGCGTTTCGGTGAGAGACAAGCGGTCTATGAGGCTTTCTTTCATGCCGGTGGAACGCGCCTTGACCACATCGGCTGCGTTTGCGGCAAGAATAGCCGCTCGCTCCGTATCAATAGCCGCGCACACCGCCTTGAGCGCGGCGTCTTTTTGCTCACGATTCTGCGCCGCAAGAACGCTCTGCGCCTGCTTTAAACTGTGAAAAACATATTCCAACATTGATAAATTCCTTGAGTCTTTTCAAAACTGGGGTAGTTGATGCAAAGGGAAGCGCGAAGTCCGCCCGACATCCGCGCTTCCCCAATCTATTCCTGCCGCTTCAACCATCTTTCGCGCCTTAATTGCGCTGTTCCTGACCATCTCGCAGAATGCGCTGCCCGCTGATTGCGGCGCATCCTTCTTGCTACATCATCCCCTCATACACCGTCCGCTCCGCGCCGTCTATGGTTACGGTGATATGCTCTTCAAAAAACCGCATCGCGTCCGGCACCTGCTCCACATACACGATGTTCGGGTTGATGTTGATCACATAATCTTCCGGCAATTCCGAGGCGCCTTCCAAAATAACCCCGTCAACAATACGAATAATCGGTGTAAACGATTCATCCAGCGTGTGGGTCACCAATATCTCGCCGCCTTTTTTCTTCAAGACCGTCGCGGCTTCTTGTAAATTCACAGCCCGGACGATGCGCCCGCAGGCGCGTCCGCCGAACCCCTGCGCCCCGCGCCTCAATACGGCGCCGATGAGGTGAACGCGGACGCAGTTTGCCGTAAGCGGCGAACCTAACGGCAAGCCCGCGGTAATGACCACCTTTTCGGTAGTCCGCGCAAAGCCTTCTTTAATTACGGCGGATATACACCCCTGTATTACGGCTTCGGAGTCGTTTTCCTTCTGAACGCTCACCGGCGACACGCCCCACCACAAAAGCAGCCTGCGCCTGACCTTTTCATCGCAGACAGCCGCGACAATCGGAAGTTTGGGGCGGTATTTGCTGATAAGCTGCGCCGTACGTCCGGTCAAAGTCGGCGTAACAATGCACACCGCCTCTATGCTGTCGGCGGTCAAAGTCGCCGCCTCCGCAATAACATGGCTCAAATCCCGTTCATGTCTGTTCAAAAGGCGGCGGCGTTGGGCAAGAGTCTTTTCATAGGCTTCAGAGGCTTCCGCAGTGCGGGCGATGCGATCCATCATTTCAACGGCAAGCTCTGGATACGCGCCGTTGGCGGTCTCGCCGGAAAGCATAACGCAGTCCGCGCCGTCAAGAATGGCGTTCGCCACATCGCCGGCTTCCGCGCGCGTGGGACTGGGATTGCGGATCATCGAGTCAAGCATCTGAGTCGCGGTGATGACCGGCTTTCCTTTGAGGTTGCACAGGGTGATGATGCGCTTTTGCTCAATCGGCACCTGCTCCGGCGGAATCTGTACGCCGAGATCGCCGCGCGCCACCATAACGCCCGCTGAAACGCGGATGATGTCTTCTATGTTGCTCAACCCCTCGTCATCTTCGATCTTGGAAATCACCTGCATGTCTGAGCCGATTGCCGCGAGGTACTTCTGGATGTCAGTGACATCCGACGCCTTGCGGATGAAGGACGCGGAAACATAGTCCATGCCCTGTTGATGTCCAAAGAGCAGATCCTCTTTGTCCTGTTCGCTCATGGCCGGAAGCCGCGTATGTACGCCCAGAATATTGACATTCTTTTTTGAGCCAATCTCTCCGCCCGCCTCAACCGTACACTTTATGACGCGCCCTTCAATGGCGTTCACCGCAAGCGCAAAAAGGCCGTCCGCGATCAGGATGCGCGCGCCCGCTTTTACATCGTCAGCCAGTTGCGTGTAACTCACAGTGAGCCGCCCTTTCTGAGTGAACGCGCCTTCTTCGCCGAACAGTCGCGCCGCGTCACTTTCCGCTATGACATCATAAGGCTCCCCACGGATCAATTCTATGCAACCGCCGCCTTTCACCACGCCCGTCCTGATTTCCGGGCCCTTGGTGTCCAGCATAAGCGCAACTGGAATACCTTCTGCTTCCGAAGCCTGCCTCACCATAGCGATACGCCGCCCATGCTCTTCATGGTTGCCGTGGGAAAAGTTGAACCGCGCAATATTCATGCCTTTCCTGATGAGGGAACGCGCCATATCGACCGAAGCCACAACCGGTCCCATCGTACAGATTATGTGCGTATTACGAACAGTTTTCATAAGACACTCCAATTGGGTATATAATTGACGCTTTTTCAAAACATGACATGTTAAAAAGCTCTTTTAGTGTATACGTTATGAGAGTTTGTTTCAAGTGAGCGTTTCTCCATCGCTGGCGTACGCCGGCGCAAATCTTGGGGAAGGCGCGCAGGCGCGAATACGGGCTGGCGCCGCGCGGAGCAACGGTCGAGGACGGCAGACGGGGGCGGAAGTTTCACCGCGTCAATGCAGATGCGGGACAGGCGCACGGCGCGGATGGAATAAGATGTCCGTCGCCTTTGCGCTGTCAGGGGACGATGAACGGCTCCCGGTTTGAACAATGGCATTTTAGAAACGGTTGGGGAAGGAAAAACTGTCATTATGGACAGGGCAAGTTTTCATGTAAAAACAAAGCTCGAAGAAATATGCAAAGAGCGCGAAGTGTTTTTATTATACCCGCCGCCCCATTCTCCAGACTTTAATCCAATTGAAAAACATGAGCGAAATGAAAAAAGATTTACGAAACGCCGCCAAAAGACAAAAAAGAACTTGATATCACTTAACACCCATAATAGTTAAACTCTTCTCATCTTCTAACTAATTATGCGCTAATATATATAACATTTGGCTCTTCAAATAACATCATTTCGTTCTCAGCCATAAATCCATCACAATTTCTTCGATAATAGAGATAAGATTTTTTATTAGGAAAATATCCGATTAAATCTCCGCATTTCTTAAAAGAATGGGCCGCCTTGGCTATTGAAAAAATTAAATAATTGTCATCTTTGACATTTGCTCTAAAGTCATCATAATTTTTCGCAAAAATTAATGGAAATTATCCATTTACAGCTTCTTTGAGAGCTTTTTTTCATGCGGTCTTACCCAACAAAATATCCTTGTATATTTTATTTTTCCATTTATATATAATAGAATAAATTAGTCCAAATTGTTCAAGCGGACTTCTTCATCACCGCCTGACCCAGTAATTTGTTGGCGCCGCTCATTTCAACTTTAATGCGGTGTTTGCGCAATGCAATGGGCGAATGCATAGGGAGACGATGATCGCGTCAGTCAATCATCGTCTCCTCAAGTCGCCGCCTTCTAGGACGCGGTAGTAGACCTCACTGCGAATAAAGGCAAAATTTTGCCCATTACAACTTTGCGAAGCAAGTCAACCGGAATGATTGACACCGCAGCTATAAGCGCCACACCCCACTGGACGCCATTCAAACCATTGCATTTGAAAATATCGCCGCCGATATACACGAGCGCAACCTGTACCGCCGCGATGAGTGAAAGAATCTTCAGGAAGTTTTTGTTGCCCTCAATATTGTCAAACAGGTTTAGTTTGTCCGTGCGGGCGTTGAAGGCGTTAAAAACCGCAATGAAAATGAAGAACGCGAAATACGCCGTGTGCAGACTGTCGAGTTCAAACGGGAAGCGGTCGCTCGCCTGTAGATAGGTGGACAGCAAGCTGGTGAAGAGAAAAATCGCGCTCACAAGGAACGTCCACACCGCGCCGGTCAAAATCGCGCTCCACATAGCCCCGCTTACGATTTTTTCATCCCGCCGCTTCGGCTTCTCCTGCATAAAGCGGTGGAGCGCCGGCT